>JAFLTX010000020.1:0-26063 GCA_022509145.1 Muribaculaceae bacterium
ATTCTTTTGCTCAACTTGAATTTTATTACTAATTTTACCCTCATAAACCTAAAAATTGATATCCAATGCAAAAACCCAACGTAAAATACCTTGCCGACTTGCGCCAGGCAATGGCCTCCAAAGGCCTCGCAGCCGTTGTGATCACAAGCACCGACCCGCATCAGAGCGAGAACGCTCCGGCCCACTGGCGTGGCCGCGAATGGCTCACCGGCTTTGCTTCAGTCAACGGCACAAACGGCACCGCCGTGGTTACTGCCGACGAAGCCCTCTGCTGGACCGACTCCCGCTATTTCCTCCAGGCCGAAGAGCAGCTCCAGGGCACCGGCTTCAAAATGATGCCGGAAGACGGTCCCGACGCCGTAGACCTCATCGACTGGCTCGTCGAGCATACTTCCGAAGGCCAGACGGTCGGCATCGACGGTATGACATTCTCGATCTCGTTCGCCCAGCGCCTCGAGCAAGAACTCAACGACAACGGAGTGAAACTCAACACCGATTTCCCCCTCTTCGACATAATCTGGAAAGAACGCCCCGCGCGCCCCGAAAACAAACTGTTTGTCCACGACGAAGCAGTTGTGGGTGAAACCGTAGATTCAAAGATGAACCGCGTGCTGGCCGAAGCGAAAGGCGAGCTGGCCAACGCCGTGCTCCTCTCTTCGCTCGATGACATCGCTTGGGCCACAAACCTGCGCACCGCCGGCGACATCGCATTCTCGCCCATTTTCGTTTCTTTCCTCTACATTGGCGAGGACGGCAGAATCCTCTTTGTCGACGAAAAGAAGATCACACCCGAGGTGAAGCGTCACCTCGACACATATAATATAGAGGTGCGCCCGTATGATGCCGTCAAGGAGTTCCTCGCAGGGCTTCCGAAGGTGACGCGCCTGCTCCTCGATCCGGAGAAGACCGCTCGCGGAATCTACGATGCCGTGGGCTGCACTCCCGTCTTCGGAGGAGCTATGGTCTCCAAGCTCAAGAGCATCAAAAACTCCACCATGCTCGCCAACATCGCCAAGGCAATGGAGAAAGACGGTGTGGCTCTGGTGCGTTTCTTCATGCATGTGGAGAAAGAATTCCCGAAAGGCGAGCTCACTGAAGTGGGGCTTGAAAAAGTGCTCACAGCCTTGCGCGCCGCCGACGAATCTTGCGTCGACAACAGCTTCGCGCCCATCATCGGATGGAAGGGCCACGGCGCCATCGTCCATTATGAGGCCACTGCAGAGACAGACGTAACCCTTGAAGGCCACGGGCTGCTGCTCGTCGATTCCGGCGGCCAATACATCTACGGAACCACCGACATCACACGCACGGTATCTCTCGGCGGCGATCCGACTCCCGAAGAGCGCCATGACTTCACCTTGGTGATGAAAGGCCATATCGCCCTCTCGTCTGTCCACTTCCCGCAAGGCACTACCGGCCATCAGCTCGACGTGCTCGCACGCCAGTTCCTCTGGAACGAAGGGAAAGCTTACTTCCACGGCACGGGCCACGGCGTAGGGTTCTTCATCAACTGCCACGAAGGCCCCCAGAGCATCCGCCTGAACCAGAATCCCACCCCGCTCGAGCCCGGTATGGTGATGAGCAACGAGCCCGGCATCTATCTGGCCGACCGCTACGGAATTCGTTGTGAAAATCTCATCACCCCCGTAGTTGCCGAAGACACCGACTTCGGACGTTTCTACAAGTTCGAGACCCTCACCCTCTTCCCCTTCGACCGCTCGCTCTTCGACACCTCGATCATGAGCGAAGCCGAAATCAAGTGGGTTGACGACTATCATACCCTGGTGCGCAACCGCCTCACTCCTTACCTCAACGAAGAAGAAGCCCGTTGGCTCGCCGACAAAACCCAACCCCTCAAAAAATAATCTTTATATATGGCAATTATTCATGCTCTCCGCGGGTTTGAACCCGAGATTGGAAAAGGCTGTTTCATAGCCGAAAATGCCGTGATCGTAGGCGATGTCAAGATTGGCGAAGACTGCAGCATCTGGTACAACGCCGTGCTTCGTGGCGACGTTAATTCCATCCGTATCGGCGACAGAGTCAACATCCAGGACGGCACCGTGATCCATACCCTCTACGAGAAATCCGTTACCGAGATCGGCAACGATGTGTCTGTAGGTCATAACGTTGTGATCCACGGAGCCAAAATCTGCGACTACGCGCTCATCGGGATGGGCGCCGTGGTGATGGACCACGCCGTCGTGGGCGAAGGAGCTCTCGTAGCCGCCGGAGCCGTTGTCCTCTCCAACACCAAAATCGGCCCCCACGAGCTTTGGGGAGGCCAGCCCGCCAAGTTTATCAAAATGGTGGAACCCGAAAAGGCGAAGGAGATGAACGTGAAGATAGCAAAGAACTATCTCATGTATTCCAAATGGTACGACGGCCACAATCATGCCGAGCTTCTCGAGGAAAAATAACAACTTTCATCGCGCAGCCGCACGCCAAATCTCCGACCCAAAGATTAACAAATTTGCTTCAATGGGGCCTAATTTTTTGCTGGAAAAGAATTTTTTACTAAATTTGCATCCGCATTCGGTTTTCCGGAGGCAACTTTTGGCGTCTTTTGCGCCCAATTATCTTAAATATTAACAACTTAAAAAATAGAAACCAAAGAATGATTATCGTACCCGTAAAAGAAGGCGAAAACATCGAAAGAGCCCTCAAGAAATTCAAACGCAAATACGAACGCACAGGTATCGTAAAGGAATTACGCCGCCGTCAGGCCTTTGAGAAACCGTCGGTTACCAACCGCAAGAAAATGATCAAGGCCATCTACGTTCAGCAGCTCCGTCAGGCTGAATTCTAAGCACCTCTTGATGCTTCAGGAGTTCATCTCCTTCATCAGTCTTGAGCTGAATCGTAGCCGTAAGACGGTTGTGGCTTACGAAGCCGACCTTCGCGGGTTTAACGACTTTTTGATACAATCCGGTGCGCCCTCTGCGGGTGGCACCGGGTTTTTCGTTCCCGCAGCTGTCTCGGCCGCCGACGTGCGCGACTGGCTCGCGGCTCTCTCCGAAGCCGGAATTTCCCCGGTTTCCCTGAGGCGCAAGCTGCAGTCGCTCAGAGCCTTCTTCCGTTTCGCCATGAAAAAAGGAGCCGTGGCCAAAAATCCCGCCGCATCGATTGCTTTGCCCAAATCTCACCGGCACTTGCCGCGGGTTGCCGGCCATGCCGACATCTCCGAGGCTATACAGGCTTCTTCCGACACCCTCTCGCGCCTCATAATCGAGATGCTTTACGGCTGCGGACTGCGCCGCTCCGAGCTTATCGGCATCAACGACCCCGACATCAATCTCTATACCGGCGAGCTCAAAGTGCGCGGCAAGGGATCCAAAGAGCGAATCCTCCCCATCGCCCCGGCACTGTTGCAGCTCATCAAAGACTGGCAAGCCGAGCGCGACGCTCTCTATCCCGATTTGCCGTCGCCAAAGCCGCTATTGGCCGGCAAGCGCGGTCGCCTCTCTGTGTCAACCTTATATCGCAACGTCAATAAAGCCCTGCAGGACACCTCGGCCGAAAAGAAATCTCCCCACACACTTCGCCACAGTTTCGCCACCCAGCTTCTCGACTCCGGCGCCGACATCAACAGCGTAAAGGAACTTCTCGGGCACTCCTCGCTCGCGGCCACTCAAATCTATACCCACGTCTCTTTCGCACGCCTTCGCAGCGACTGGCGCCAGGCCCATCCACGCGGCTATTCCGACGACTCCAATACCTCCGACAAAAATTAATTTCTACTCGGGCAGAAGTGGTAAATTTGACAAATAATGTTAAATATTGGCCGCAAACTTTATGCAATTTCCACAAATTTTCTTAATTTTGGAAAATTATAGACTTTTCAACTAATTTAATTAAGATATTATGGAAATTACGATCAGAGCCAACCATTTCGAGATGGCTGAAAAACTCGAGGCTTTCACAAATAAAAAACTCGAAAAACTCGCTCGCAGATACGACACAATCTCCGAGATTTCAGTAAATTACAAACTCGTTAAGCCCGAGACGGCCATGAACAAGGAAGCCGGCGTAAAGGTAAACGTGCCCAATGCTGCGGAAATCTTCGCTTCAAAGACGGCAGACACTTTCGAAGAAGCCCTCGACCTTGCCCTGGAGGCTGTTGAGCGCCAACTCGAACGCACAAAGAAACCTTGATTTCCGGTTTAAATGTCGCCTTTAGACAAGGTTAGGTATCTCGATTTTCCTAAAATCTGCGACCCGAGAGGCAACCTCACTTTCATCGAGGGAGGTCGCCACGTGCCGTTTCCCATCAAGCGCGTCTTTTACATCTACGATGTTCCGGGAGGCGCTTGGAGGGGCGCGCACGCACACAAGCAGTGCACTCAGGTGCTGATTCCGGTAGCCGGTAGTTTCGACGCCAGGCTTTCCGACGGCTCCGAAACACGCCAGTTCCATCTGGCCGGCTCCGACACCGCTCTGATGGTGCCTCCGGGCCTCTGGCTCTCAACCCACAATTACACCACCGGCTCCATATGCCTGGTGCTCTGTGATGAACTTTACGACGAAGACGACTACATACGCGACTTCGACGATTATCTCGAGTATGCCAAAAACACCTTTTCTATCCCTTCGTGACCTCCATACCCCTATGCGGTCCGAGCTTATTGAGGCCGCCACGAGGGTCATTGACTCCGGCTGTTACATCAACGGCCCGGAGGTAGCCGCGTTTGAGGGTGAGCTGGCCGAGACCCTCGGGTTGGGGCGCGTCGTAGGCGTAAGCAACGGCCTCGATGCCATCCGCCTCATAATCAGGGCTTATATCGAAACCGGACGCCTCGTCCCCGGCGACGAAGTGATTCTCCCCTCCAACACTTATATCGCCACTCTCCTACCGGTCTCCGAGTTCGGCCTCAAGCCCGTCTTGGCCAAGCCTGACCGGGCCACTTTCGGTCTTGACTGGAGAGATGTGTTAAGAAACGTCACACCCAAGACCAAGGCTGTAATAACCGTTCACCTCTACGGCACCCCCTCCTGGGATGAGGAAGTGGCCAGCAGATTGCGGAGCAAAGGGGTTCTGATCATTGAAGACAACGCCCAGGCCATAGGCGCGCAGATCCTGAATCCCCGTACCGGGAAATACGTCTTCACCGGTGCCCTTGGCGATGCGGCGGCCTTCAGCTTCTATCCCACAAAAAACGTCGGCGCTCTTGGCGATGCAGGCGCCGTGGCCACTGCCGATGAATCGGTTGCAGCCGTGGTGAAAGCTTTGGCAAACTATGGCAGCTCCCGCCGCTACCACAACGACTTCATCGGTTACAATTGTCGTCTCGACGAGTTGCAGGCAGCTTTCCTTCGAATCAAACTCGCATCGCTCGCAGAGGTCGTGGAGCGCAGAAACGAGCGCGCCCGGCTTTATGCAAGCCTCATCGACAATCCCGCAGTGACGCTTCCATCCGAGCTCCCGCAAATGGTGCAGGTGTGGCATCAATATGTGGTGCGCACTCCTCATCGCGACAAGCTGCAGCGCTGGCTCGCAGACAATGACGTGGCTACCGACGTGCATTATCCCCTGGCCCTCTTCGACCAGAAATGCTACGCCTCTCCCGGCGTCGCTCCGCGCTTTGACGAAGAATGCCGCGATATTACCAGGCAGCTCTCCGCTGAAGTGCTGAGCCTCCCCATAGCAACCGCCTCTCCCTCCGACATCGAACATATCTCAACCTTAATCAACGCTTTCCAACCATAATGACAAAGCAGAAAAAAGCACGCAAACCCCACCGCAGCAACCGCATCACGATGTGGATTCTCATCGCGGTTTCGGCCATCATCATAGTAGGCCTTGTCACCATAGCTCCGTTTATGGTCAACGGTTCGTCCAGCGATGTGGCCTTCCGTATACCGAAAAACGCCACCATGCAGCACGTCACCGACACCCTCAACAAGTATTTCCCCGAGGATTACTCCAACAAGGTGGTGAAGCTGCTCAAGATTTACGGCTTCAAGCCCGAGGAGCGTCACGGCTATTATGAACTCCCGGCCGGCGCCACTCCCTTTGCAACGATGCGCAAGCTCTCGCGTGGCGCCCAGACACCCGTGCGCCTCACAATCAACTGCTTCCGCTCGCTCCCGTATCTCTCTCAAAGAATGGGCCTTAAGATGGAGTTTACCCCGGAAGAGTTTATGGCGGCCGCGCAGGATTCAGCTTACCTTGCAAAATACGGCCTCACTCCGGAGCAGGCCCTCTCGCTCTTCCTCGAAGACTCCTACGACGTTTATTGGACCGCCACTCCCTACGAGGTGCTTGACAAGATCGGCGACAACTACCTCGGTTTCTGGAGCGAAGGGCGCCGCGAGCAGGCTGAGAATCTTTCCCTCACCCCTGCCGAGGTGATGACCCTGGCCTCTATCGTTGACGATGAGACCAACCAGGTGATAGAGAAAGGGAAAATCGGGCGCCTCTACGTAAACCGCCTCGACAAAGGGATGAAACTTCAAGCAGACCCCACAGTGCGTTATGCACTCAACGACCTGAGCATCAGAAGGGTTACCAACGAGCATCTGAAGGTGGATTCTCCCTACAACACATATCAGCACGAAGGGCTCCCCCCGGGACCGCTGCGCACCACCAGCCGCTCCACCCTCACCGAGATCCTGAATTCCGAGCCCTCCAACTACCTCTTCATGTGTGCGCGTCCGGATTTCTCGGGTTATCACAACTTCGCCGCCACCTACGACGAGCACCTCGAGAACGCGCGTCTTTACCAAAATGCCTTGGATGAAAAGGGGATTAAATAAATCCATCCTTACTCTCTTATTCTCTTTGCTTTGTGTCTGCACGGCGCAAAGCAATTCTTCTTTACCCTCCCCCTCTGATTCCATTCCCCGCACCTCACTCCCCGCGGAGTCGCTGCCGCTCTCTGAAAACGCGCTCGCCATTGAAGCGCCGCTGCCGCCCGATTCCACCCTCCTTTCCCTGCGGGAGCTCCCCCAGTCCGCTGCGCCCGAAAGCAAAAACTGGTGGCAGCTCCTCAAAAAAGGTAAACTGAATCTGAGCGACACCACGGTGGTCTACCCAAAATTCCTCAAATTCTGCGTCGACGTCTACAACTGGGGCGACCGCTTCTTCAACACCTACGACACCTCATACGTCGAAGGCACCGGGAAACGCTGGAAAGCGCGCCTCGTCAACGAAGACTGGACCGACTCCTACGCCCTCCTCTTCAAAGACGACTCCTTCCGCATGCGTATGCTCAGCGAGATGAACGTCAACATAGGCGCCTACCTCCAGTATATGGCCGTCAGCGTGGGCTACTCCGTCGATGTCAAGACCATCGTGCAGGGTAAGAAAACCGACCATTCACGCTTCGAAACCAACTTTACCTGCGCCCTCTTCAACTTCGACCTCTACTACACCCGGAATTCGGGCACCTTCATCCGTCATTTCACCGGAATGGCTGTCGGAGACCTCATCAAAAGCCCGTTCTCCGGCACTCAGATGAAGAACTTAGGCGTCAGCATCTACTATTTCCTCAACAACAAAAAATACTCCCAGGGGGCTGCTTACTCCTTCTCGCGTTATCAGCGCAAGAGTGCAGGAAGCTGGATGTTCGGGTTCACCTACTCCAACCTCGACATCTCGATGGACTTCACCACCCTGGCTCCGGAGCTTCAGCACATCTACCTGTATCCTTCTGATTATCTGCGCTTTCACTACAACAGCTATTGCGCCCTGTTCGGATACGGCTATAATTGGGTGTTCCATCCCAAATGGCTTTTCAACATAAGCGTGATGCCATCGATCGGCTTCAACCATTGCTACGAAAACGCCTCCGAGGGGAGCGGCAACCAGTTTGCGCTCAACATCCACGGCCGCGCCTCCCTGGTCTTCAACCATCGCTCGCTTTTTGCCGGTGCCGTAGGAAAAATCACCGGCAACTGGTACACCAGTCGCCGGCTGTCTCTCTTCAATGCGGTGGAATATCTTTCAGCCACCGTCGGTGTTCGGTTCTGAGCAGACGGGTTTTCCGTCAAATAAGTCTTACTCTGCCGGAGCAGGGGCTTCTTCGCACGGTACGGGCACACAGGGCACTGTGTCGCACGGAGCCGGAGCGCAACATGCTTCTGAAGGAGCGGGGCATGTCGGTTCTCCACACGGCACGGGATCCTGGGCGTGTACTGAAAACGCTGCAAAACCGCCCAAAGCCAAAATGGCTGAAAAAACAATTTTTCTCATATTCTTATAATTTTAGTTTGTTTCGCTAAATTGCCTGAGATTTTTAAAATCTTTTTCTTTTCTAACAAACCGATGCCGAATTTGTTTATCTCCCGGTTGTGGTTTTAACAAATATTTGCTATTTTTGCACAAATGGCCCAGAAAAATATCAGCCCGATTTTCAACCGTGCCCAGCTCCTTCTCGGCACCGACGTCATGGACCGCCTCGCGTCCCTGCGGGTGATAATCTTCGGTGTGGGCGGAGTCGGAAGCTGGTGCGCCGAGGGCCTTGTGCGCTCCGGCATAGGCCATGTCACCATAGTAGACAGCGACCGCGTCTGCATCACCAATGTCAACCGTCAGCTCCAGGCCACATCTCTCACCGTAGGGATGGTCAAGGTGGATGCCCTCAAGGCCCGGCTGCTCGAAATAAATCCTTCGGCCGACATCGAGACTCACCAGCAGATCTTCAGCGCCGAGACCGCCGAGACCTTCAACCTCGACTCCTACGATTTCGTGATCGACTGCATCGACTCCCTGCAGCATAAGGTGCAGCTCATCGAGATTGCCACCCGTTCTTCCGCCACTCTCCTCTCCTCTATGGGAGCGGCGTTGAAGGTAGACCCCACAAGAATCAGGGTGGCCGAATTCTGGAAAGTGCAAGGATGCCCGTTGGCCAAAATGCTGCGCAAGCGTTTCAGGCGCCTCAAGATATTTCCGGCAAAAAAGTTTCTATGTGTATATAGCGACGAGGTGCTTCCCAACCGTGGCACCGCGGCCGCCTGCGGGTCTGACCGCTGTGTGTGCCCCAAAAACGCCGACGCTCCCGGCGATACCGATCTCGCCAATCATGAATGGTGCTCATCCAAGGCGGTCATCAACGGCTCTTTGATGCACATCACCTCCATCTTCGGCCTCACTCTCGCCGGACTCGTAATCCAAGAAGCATCCCGCTCCTAAGAACCCGGCCTCGTCATCCAGGAAGCATCCCGCTCCTGAAAGCGTCTATGAGCCGGAGCTTCACTTCACCTCAAATTCGTCAAGCGAAGTGGAATAATCCGGCGATTTCATGTCGCGCTTTATCGCATCGCTGAATTTCTTGCTTTTCCCCTTCTCTTCCTTCTCCGGATACTGTTGCGCCGCGAGTATCAGCGTGTCGTTGCCGAGCTTGGCGTTGATTTTATCCATCGTCCGGGCTATGGCGTCAAGCTTCCCTCTCCTCTCGGGGTCGAATTCAAAGAGATCGGGCTGCACGGCCTCGGCCGACGTGATCCGCTCCACCATCACCCCCGCTTTCTTATACTGAAAACCGGGCCTGAAGAGCTCGCGGAGGCATCTGAGCGCCGCCTCCACAATTTCCCCCGTGTTGGCCGTCGATGTGGTGAAAATATGTGCCGCAGCTCCGTGATACTGAGGCAGATCCTCCCTAAACGGGTTTGTGCGGGCAAACACCGTCAGCATCCCGCACACCGACTGCTGCTTGCGCAACTTCAGCGCACACCGGGCCGCATAGTTGGCCACATGCGGGGTCAATCCTTCGATGGTGGAATACATCCCCGGGAAGGTCCGGCTCGTCACGATGCTCTGCTTCTTGCGGTCCATGCTCTCAAAAGGCAACACGTCGCGCCCCAGAAGCTCAAGATAAGTACGCTCGCCCGGAACATGGTAATTCTTCTTCACCCAATTCCTCGGCCGCTTCGTGAAGTCGTAGGCCGTGTAGATTCCGTAACTTTTCAGCGAACGTGCATGTCGCCGTCCGATCCCCCAGATATCGCCTATCTCCGTGAGTTGCAACGCCTTCTCGCGCTGCTCGTCGCTCGAGATCACGCAGCATTTGTGATATCCGTCATACTTTTTGGCAAATCTCGCCGCCACTTTCGCCAGCGTCTTGCTCCGCGCTATCCCGATGCTCACCGGAATCCCGGTCCAGCGCCTCACCTTTGCCGCCAACGCCTCGCCCCACGCATGCAGGTCGAAACGCTCCATCCCCGAAAGGTCAAGAAACGCCTCGTCGATTGAATATTGATACACCGACGGAGCCTCCTGCCGCAGCGTGGCCATCACGCGCGCCGACATATCGGCATACAGCACGTAGTTCGACGAAAACGGCACTATCCCCGAGTTCGGGAAGCGTTCTTTCATCTGATAGAACGGCAACCCCATCGGCACTCCCAACGCCTTCGCCTCTCGCGAGCGCGCCACCACACACCCGTCGTTGTTGCTCAGCACCACAAGAGGCACCCCCTCCAGGTCCGGACGGAACACCCGCTCGCATGAGCAGAAGAAATTATCACAATCTACAAGTGCATACATGGCTGCCTCTCTCCGCGTCTCGCGGATTCACCCCGCTCCCTCTCACTTCAAGCTCTTGATTACCTTCACCACCACGCCCCACACGCGGAAATCCGCCGTGGCCGTCACTTTTATCGCCTCGAAATCCGGGTTGGCCGGGCGAAGCCAGATCCGGTTATGCTTCATCTCCGAAAAATCGATGTATTTGATGGTGAACTCTCCGTCGATAAACACCACCACTATATCGTCCTGCTCGGCATCCACAGCCCTGTCTATCACCACGATATCTCCGTCGGTGATCCCGGCGTCGCGCATCGACATCCCCACCACCTTGGCATAAAAAGTAGCCGCCGGATGCTCTATCAGCTCCCGGTTGAAGTCGAGCGAACGGTCTATGTAATCCTGCGCCGGCGACGGGAAACCGGCCTGGATCCCCATATCGGCGAACGGCAAAGGCAACGGCGTGGCAAAGCCGCCTTTGAATATCTCCAATTCTTTCATTCTCTCTTCCATATAGCAAATTTACGGTTTTTTTTGTAATTTTGCAATACGTGAACGCTTTCCCTTAACCAACCTGACAGATTATGAAACGTATTCTTCTCCTGGCCGTCGCCTTCCTCCTCTCGGCAGTCGGCGCTTTTGCAGTTGATATAACCCCCAATTCAGTCTACCGCCTTCAAAACAACAAAGGCACCTACCTCACGGTGAGCGGTTCCAACGCGGTCACCGCCGCCTACAACGCCACCGACCAGAAGCAGGAGTGGTATTTCGCTCCCAACGACGAAGGCACCGGCTTCTACCTGCGCAACGTCTCCTCCGGCGCCTACCTCACCAGCCCGCTCGTCTCGCAGAATCAGTGGTCTCTCCGCTTTGCCACCGACCCCACCCCCGACAATATGCTAATGGCCTTCCGCGACTACGAGAATATGGTCATCTTCTCGCCCCTCGCCCATGCCACGGGCAACAACTTCGCCCACAGCGACGGCTCCAACAACGTGGTGTGCTGGAAATACGACGGCTCGCCCAACACCAAATGGACCCTCGTCAAGGTGGAGAAATCCGACGCCGAACTGAAGAGCATTCTCGACCGCTTCCATTCCGTGGCCGACGAGATCGCCAAGTCGTCTTCCTACGAATCCCACCTCGCCGAGCTCTTCACCGACAAAGCCTGCACCGTTCTGCGCCCCGGCGTCACCCTCGCCGGCAACGAGCATTACGAAGCCCTCTCGCAGCCCCTAAAGGCGATGGTCGACAAGATTGCATCCGGCCTTTGGGACGAAACCTGCGTTTACGGCGGCGTAAAAGCCGACTGGGACGACCTCCACGCCCGCAAATACCGCGTGCAGCTCTTCGAGCCCTTCTCCGAAGGCGCCGCTTCCGCCTCAATGGCCGGAATTCAGGCCTACACCAACATGAACAACCCCACAGGCATCGTGGCCGACGCCGGCGACATGCTCTACGTGATGGTCAACGACCCCGTCCCCGCCGGAGCCACCCTCTACATCAACGCCGTGCCCGACTGCGCGATGTACAACTCCACCACCGCCGGCACACGCCTCCAGCAGGGCCTCAACATCGTGAATTGCGTCAACGACAACGCCCATTATTTCATATACTATACGGTGGCCTGCGCCTCCGGCGGGAAACCCACCGCCTATAAAGTCACCGACTTCACGCCGATCCGCATCCATATCGAGGGCGGACGCCTCAACGGCTTCTTCAACCATATAGGCGACGACCTCTACACCAAAGACACCCGCGACGACTTCGTCTACACCTGCACACGCGCCACACATCCCATGTACGACTTCCTGGGGAAATACGTCATCCTTCACTTCCATCTCAACGACACCCCCAGCCAGGACGGCGGCGTCCCCCAAAAATGCGTGAAAAGCGCCCTGATCACCAACCCCACAGCCGGATCCGACCGCGAGTACGACCCCGTGAAAATCATGGAGGCCTGGGACCACATGTGCTTCGCCGAGAGAATCCTCATGGGTATTATGACCGACAAAGATATAGCCGATCCCTACAACCTCGACTATTATGAATCAATTGTCGGGAAAGGTTACTCCAAAACCGTCGGCGACAAGGTCTACTCCGCCGACCCCGGCTTCTATTACGCCGACTACTTCAACAACCGCATGATGGGCATCTCCCAGCAGGGCGACCTCTTCATGAACGCAACTTCCTGGCGCACGGCCTACAACGTCAGCACCGTCGACGCCATCCTCACCCAGTTCCCCTCGGGCCAGATCTGGGGGCCCGCCCACGAATACGGCCATATGAACCAGGCTCCTATGAAGATGGCAGGCACCACCGAGGTCTCAAACAACATCTTCTCCAACGTCGCCACCTATTACACCAATACCGTCACCTCGCGCTCCGACTTCATGAGCACCCAGCTCAAGGTGTTCCTCGACGGCGGAACGTTTCTCGACAACGCCCTCTGGGGCACCACCCGCATGTTCTGGCAGCTATGGTGCTACTACCACGCCACCGGCCACAACAAGAAATTCTACCCCCGTCTTTACGAGCTCCTGCGCCACAACCCTCTTAAGCTCACCACCATACAGAACGGCAACCATAACGAGAAAGACGACATGCTCCATTTCGCCAAGATGTGTTGCATCGCAGCCGAGGAAGACCTCACCAACTTCTTCACCGCCTGGAGCTTCTTCACGCCGCTCACCGGCTACCACATCGGCGACTACGACGAATTCAACGCCGTGCTCTCGCCCGAAGATATCGCTGCCGTCAAGGCCGAGATCAAAAGCTACGGTTTCCCCGTCAACAATCAGATAATCCTCATCGACGACCGCCCCGGCTCCACCCGCGCCTCCTACAGCGGCTTCGACAAGAAGAATGCCGGCGACTTCGGTGGCCTCGACGACTTCCGCAACGGCGCCGCCCCCTCCTCCGACCTCTCTTACACCGTTACCGGCAACACCGTCAACGTAACGGGCGACCCGGGAGCCGGTTTCCTGATCTTCGATGATGACGGCAATCTCCTCGCTTTCTCCAACAGCGCTTCGTTCGACGTCACCCCCGATATCGCCGCCCGCCTGCTCGACGGCTCCGTTACCTGCAATGCCGTAGGCACTGCCGGCGAAACGGCGCAGGTTACCAACACTCTTCTCGACGGCGACGACGCCTCCAAGCGGGCCATGCTCTCCCAGGCTTGCGACGCCGCCAAAGCCGAGCTCGATTTCATCGACCCCTCGGCCACAAAGGTGGGCTATTATTATGAGTCAAGCTGCGAAGACCTCCGGAAGGCTTACGCAGAGGCCGTAGAGGCCCTCGCCGACCAAAACACTTCCGGCGACACCCTCACCGAGAAAATCAAAAACCTCTCCGATGCCTACAACGCCCTGATGGCCGTTGCCGACGACGCCAAAATCAAAATCGAGGAAGGTTGCGCCTACGTGCTCACCAACCTCGGCCGCGTCGGCGCCCTCTCCACCGCCGGGGCCACCGTGGGTACCGTGCAGCCCGCTGCCGCCTTCTCCTCGCTCGACAACCAATGGTTCTTCGAGCTCCAGCCCTCCGGCCAGTACCGCATCCGCAATTATACCTACGACACCTATATTAATAGCCCCGTCTCCGGAAGCACCACCTGCACCATGGGCACCGCCGAGCTCGTCTTCACCCTCGTGCCCAACGCCACCAGGCGCGGTTACTTCGCCCTCCAGGCCAACGGCGCCTCCGGCAGCTCGCTCCACCTCGCCCAGGGCGGCAACGTGATCTTCTACAGCAACACCGACCCCTCCAATTGGGCGATCACCCTCGCTTCATCCAAAGAGCTCGTGGCCGAACGCAACCTTACCTCCGACCTCCTCGAATACACCGACGCCCTCCTTGCCGAGGCCGGTACCGTGGAGGAAGGCGACTCCTATCCCGTGAATTTCACCGTCGACTCCTTCTACAGCAACGCGCCCTACACCGCCGGAGCCGCCGGCTCGCACGACAACTTCTCCTCGTGGAACGTGTTGCTCGACGGCAATTTCGGCACCTACTTCTGTTCCGACTATTCCGGCGCCGACAGCGCCGACGGCATCGACCATTATATCCGGATGGAATACCCCGGCGAAGGCTCTTTCCGCCATATAAGCCTTTGGTACTCCTCGCTCGGCAACATCACCGCCACCGGCAACATCCAGGCCTACCGCGTCGACGCCTCCCTCGACGGGAAGACGTGGTATCCCGTCACGTCGGCTGCCACCACTACCGTCAAGAACACCGTATATAATACCGGTGAGGTAACGGTGCCTGTCGATACCCGCTACCTCCGTTATGTGGTCACGCGCACGGGTAACGCCAAGGGAGGCCACTACGCATTCGCCGTCTCCGGTATCGGTGTGCAGAACGCTCCTGACGTCATCACACCCACCGAAGCCCTCCCGTATGTCACCGCCGACGATATTAAAGAGGTGATGAAGCAGCGCGACCTCTATTCGCTCGCCGCCGCCGACCCCGCCAAATCTCTGGCGGAACTCTCGGCTGCAAGGAAGAGCCTCTCGGCTGCCAACGACAACCTCAGCGCCCTGATGAACATCCCCACGGGCATCGGTCAGCTCTCCGGTGACGACCCGGAAGGCGCGCCCATCTACTACGACCTCCAAGGCCGGCGCGTGTTGCGCCCCGACCGCGGCATCTACATCCGCATCCTCAACGGCCGCGCCACCAAGCTCACCCTCTGACCGGTCCCTCTCCGAGGGGAGCCGTTAGCCAGTGAAGCCCATTCGGCCCATTCGGCCCATTGGGCTCATTGGGGCCATTCCCGGGCGCCTGACCGGCCCCTCTGACAACTTTTTAGTTAAATTTATCCATAAATTTTGCAAGAATAAAAATTTTGATTATCTTTGCGATGCTTACCATTCCGGGAAGCCGTGGTATGGGCTTGGGGTGGGCGCAAGGCGAATGAGCGATTTCGCCTTATTATACATAAAAAAGCGTTTCTTGCGCTTGCTTTTTTGACATTCAGAAATCTGACAGTTTCTCGCATAAGTCTTAGGAAAAGCAATGCAGCGGTAGACGCACGTGGTGTATACATACAAGCAGTATGCAATGCCTGCGAATTGTCCGAGAGGATCCAACTCGCAGGCACGGCATCTTTTACTGGTATACAGGTATACAGTATACGTGAGGCTTCTCGTTGCTCGTCTTGAGACTTAGGGCATGTCAGAGCCTCTGAATGTGAGACGAGCATTTCGGCAAGTCCCACGTTTTTTTGTGTTTTTATCTCAACCGGACCTCCATCCGGCAACAAACTGAAAAAGTGAGTATTAACTAAATAAAAACACAAAACCAAACAGCATGAGAAAACTCTTATTGATGCTTGTCGCGTTCTTCGCCGTAGCCACGGCGGGAGCGTGGCAGATGAGCGACTATGTTAACATTGTCGGCGGCTTCAACAATTGGGGCGACAATGGTAAACAGCCAAACGCTCAAGGTATTACCGTACACACTAATCTTGCCATCGGCACCACTGAATTTAAAGTAAAGGTGTGGAATGGTTCTGAAAATTGGTACGGCACAGGAGGTAAAATCCAAGTTGGCGTTGAAACTAAAGTCAACGGTAATGTCGGCAATATGACTATTGAAGGCGCTACCGCTGGTGAAATGTTCGATGTTCAATGGGACTTGGCCAACAACACCCTCCTTATTACCCGCCCTGTTACTGAGCCGGATTACTATATCACCGGTTCATTCAACAATTGGGATCCGGGCCAAGCAGCCTATAAACTTGCCAAGCAATCAGACGGCACTTACAAAAACACCACTCTGATCTCTTCGCTCGACGAGTTTGTTATCACCCAAGGTGACTGGGGCACAAAGTATGCTTCAAACGGAAGCAATATTGAATACAACACCCCCTACACCACCCAATTGGGTGCTGCTAACAACATCGCTTTTGCAGCCGGCACTTCGGTAAGCAATGCAACTGTAACTTTCAACCCTACCACAAAGGTGGTCACCGTTACCGGAACATTGGTTGAATCCACTCCTCACTTTTATCTTGTAGGAGATGCCTTCACTTGGGATGTTCCCAACAACTATGAATTGGTAGAAACCGCTTCGGGATCAGGTCAATTTGAAATTACTCAGTCTTTTGCGGCAGGGTCACCTTTCAAGATCTGTACCGGCAACACCTACTACACCTACAACGATTCTGAACTCAGCCCGGAAGGTGGAGAATACACCCTTTACACTGGTGGCACCAACAACGATATGAAGTTTGCCCAGAACATGACTGACGCCAAACTCACATTCATTCCGGCTGAAAGCAAGCTCATCGTTACACCCAGCGGATTGGATACTGCTTATCCCACAGAGCTCTATCTTATCGGTACTCTGAACGAAGAAGGCACTTGGACCCCCGAAGGTACACCCTTCGAAGACGAGGGTGACAATATGTTCACTATCGAGGCTACCATCTATCCTTCTGCAGGTGCTGACCTCGGTTACTTCGGCTTCAGCAGCGCCACATCAGCACCCGGAGCTGACGATTGGACTACAGTAAATGCTTATCGCTACGGTGCCTCTGATGCAGATCAGCTTATCGACGCTTCAGCAGGTGAAGCTGAGGTTAATTTCTCAAGAGGACAAAACGCCTGGAGCATCGAACCCGGTGTTTACAAGCTTACCGTATCATTCGATGATAACACCCTTACAGTAGAATACGTGGATGCTCTGCCTTCAGGCGGTAATTTCCCCGACGTTCTGTATTTCGCTCAGCCGTTCGGCACTATTCCTGCTGCTGCTCCGCAGACGCTGAAAGCAGTATCCGACGGCGTATACCAAGGCCAGATCCTTATCAGCAAAGCTATGTTATCATATTTCGGTTTCTACACTGACGTAAACGGGGATATCACCAAATATGGTTATGGTTCCCCTAACAACATCAGCTTCAGCTTCACGAATATGGAAGAATGGCCCGGTGAGGATGCCGATGAAGATAACACTCTGCAGGTAAATCCTACCACCACCGCTAGCTGGTACATACCGGCCTATCCTTCTTGGGCATCCGACGGCAACTTTACCGTAACTGTTGACCTCAACACCCTCACATTCACTCTCGCTCCGTCAGGAGAAGAAACTGAAGAGCCCGCTCCGGAAGCATTATACATCTACGGCAACACCAATGGCTATCAGGCAAACGCTCGCTACACCAACGTAGCTACTCTTGCCAGACAGGGTACTGCCACCGTATATTCATGCACTTTCGACGTGCCGGCTTGCGGCCCCTTCACTGCCGACGGTGAATACGGACCCGCAGATGGCGCTCCCAACAACGGCTGGTATTTCTACATTTCCGACAACAGAACAAGCAACTCCGCCGGCACCCAGTATCAAGCTCCGCTTGACAACTTCTTGGTTTCTCTGCAGCAGGGCGGCGTATATTCTGCCATTGCCAACAGTGACAAATCGGGAATGAACTTCATCGTAACAAACCCGGGCAACTACTCGTTTGAGTTTGACTACGACACCAAGGAGATCAACATCACACTCAACGAGGTAGCTCCCGCCATCTCTCTCTCGGCAGAGGTGCCCGCGGCCAACGTTACCGGCAAGACTGCCCAGCTCAACTGGACGTATGAAGTCTACAACGCCTCAGGCCTCACCAACACTATGCTCAACGTTTCTCTCGAAAACGTAAATGGCGGCAACGAGCAGCAAGTAAGCGAAGAGATCACCGGCAGATCTGGCTCAATTCTGCTTGCCAATCTGAAAGACGGTATCACTTACAGGGCTAAAATCACAGTATCGGCAACTGCTGGCGGCAAGCAGGTAGTTTCCAATGTGTACACTCTCGAGTTTACCACTCCCGAGATCGAGGAAGTGACTGAAGCTTATCTCGGCGTAACTTCCGACGGCACATTCCCCGAAGAACCCGACAAGAGCAAAGGTATGGAACTGTCATGGCGCGCTTATAACGGCGACCAATCAGTTCAGATTTACAGCTTCTCAGGCACCTTCACTCTCTATCCCGGCCAGGGTGTAAACGTATGGGGCCCGAGCGGAATCATGACCGAAGATCCCGAAAACCCCAACCCCTTCCCCGGCCTTCAGCCGATGGGCCCGGATGGAGACGGACCCCAGGATCTCTTCTTCAAGACAGGTGCAACCGAAGTTTCGGGACGTCTCTACCCCACATTGAGCAGCTACTGGGTAGTGAAGAACACAATCCCCGTAGAGGTTACAATCGAGTATGACCAGGAAACCGGCTTCACCCTCATTTGCAACACTGACGTAAGCGACCAGGTAGAAGGTGGCAGCGGCGAAGTGCCCGACAACAACGGCATGAAGGTGTTTATCGCCCAGTCGCCTAATGGCCCTGACGGTGCGTCCTGGGGCCAGACGAAAAATGGCATAACAGATCCCAGTCCTTCGGCTGACGACGTACAGCTTGCTTATGTAGAATCTGAAGGTGTTTATTACGGCTACGCAACCTTCGCCAGTGCCAACGGTCTTGGGTTCAACCGCTCATGGCGTGTTTACACAGCTGAAGAAGCCGGCGTGGTTATCAATTACTATACAAGTTCAAAAGCATCATTGTATGCAGGTTCCAACTTTGTTTTTGACAGCATGGACGCTGTTATAGAAGATAAGATGGTTGTGCCTTCAGACTTGAAGACAGGTTTCGCATGGAATGTTAAGGCAAGCGGAGGTTTCCCCAATGATGCAAAAGTCGGCACCGTTTATATGGTGATCGACCTCAACACCATGACTGCCAAGTTCTCGCTCTCACCGTTCCAGTTCGCAACACCGGAACCGGCTCCCGAGGTATCTCTGCAGCCCAGCGCATCCGACGGCAGCGGCACACCGAACCAAAGCGGCGACGTTGACAATGAAGCACGTACCATCACTCTCCAGACTACCCAAAGCACTGCTTACGTATACCTGGAAGGTGTTCCCGAAGGTGCTTCGGTTTACTTCAAGCTTGACAACGTAGGCGACATCGCTTCCGGCGCCATGGCTCTGGCAATCGAAGGCTATGTACTGGCTGAGCAGACCACAACCGACAGCGGCGAAACCGAATGGAGAATTCCGTTGACAGCCGGCACTCAAGGTGACCTGAGCGTTTACTACGAACTCGATGGCGGCGTGGAAACTGATCCTGTACAATACAGCTTCATTGTTACCAAGACCACTCCGACAGGTGTAGACGGCATCAACGCCGAAGAGGACGGAGCAGAATACTTCACTCTCCAGGGCGTGAAGGTTCTGAACCCCGAAAAGGGTATCTACATCCGCGTTCTCAACGGTAAAGCCGACAAGGTAGTACTCTGAAAATTCGACTGAATATATAAACACGACCTTTTTCCGAAAATGGATGAAACGGAATATATTGACTTACGGGTTATATCTGCTATTTAAAACTCATGTTAATTAATCAGAAACATCCATAACGGAAACCAAGACAAAGAAGGCTGCGTTGAGAAACGCAGCCTTCTTTGCATATATCCGAATCTTAAGTTCGTGTCTGCCTGGGGAATCTATTTCGTCTCTGCCGGGATATCTATTTCGTCTCTGCCGGGGTATCTATTTCGTCTCTGCCGGGGTATCGTCCTTGTTGATCTCGGCCGGCAACCTCCACGACATTACCGCCGCAATCACCACGATCACCGAAATCGATACAAACGCTATAGCCGTGGAATGCATGATGTCTCCCTTCCCGACCAGCGGCGAGACAACCGCTCCGAAGATGTAACCCACGATTCCGAGAAGAGCCGAGGCATCACCGGCCGTGGAGCGGCCCTCGTTCATCGCCAGCGTGTTCCCCGCGGTGAAAATCAGGCCCATCGAGAAGAGCATCGGCAGGAGCACCAGCTCGTAGGGGAGAAACTTGTCCGGCACCAGCCAGAGCACCGCTGCTTCCACCACGGCAAAGACCATCAGCCCCATCGCGCCCAGGAAAGCGGCGCTCTTGAGCGTCTTGAACCTCAAGGCTATCATCGAGCCGGCCATCACGGCCAGGGCGTTGCCGCCCATAAAGAGCCCGAACACCGTCTGAGAGTAGCCGAAATGGGTCTCTATGATAAACGGCGCCGAAGAGATGTAGGCAAACATCACCCCGAGCGCCGCCCCTTTGAGAAACACGTGGATCATGTAGGCCTTGTTGGTGAGAAGGAGCCTGTAGTTGCCGAAGGAGTGCCATACGCCGGTCTTGTCGCGCTTGTCGGGCGTGAGCGACTCCTTGAACTTGGGCGAGAAGCAGAGCAGGACAATCCCCAGCACCGTAAGCGCCACGAAAACGCCCTTCCACGTGAAATGGTCGGAGATGATACCGCCGAAGACGGGCGCCGAGGCAGGCGCTATCCCGTTGATGGCGCCGATGATGGCCATCGTCTTGGCCAGAAGGCGCCCCGAGTAGATGTCAGCCGGAATGGAGCGCGCCAGGAAATATCCGCCCGAGGCCCCTATCCCCTGAAAGAGGCGGCACACCAGGAAAAACTTTATCGACGGCGAGAAGATACTCACCACCGAGGCTATGCAGAACGCCACCAGCGTCCACACCAGCATCGGCTTGCGCCCGTAGCGGTCGCTCACCGGCCCGAGCACGAGCTCGCCCACAGCCAGGCCTATCATACCCATGGTAAGCCCCATCTGCACCATCGACACCGTGCAGCCGAAAAATTTCATCATCGACGGCAACGACGGCAGATACATGTCGTTTACAAAAGAGCCGAAGGCGCTGAGCCCGGCAAGATATATCACCAGGAAGACGAAGCTCCGTCCCGGAGCCGCAGCCTTGAATTCGTTTGTGTCCAAAGAGTTGTCGTTTTCAGTTTTCAGATTTCAGAGGGCGTTTTTGAGCACGGTCAGCACGTCGGCCTTGGTCATCAGCTTGTAGCCGCCTCCGAGCACCGTGGCCGCCGTGATCCCTTCGAGCATATCTTCCGTCACGCCCAATACCGAGATGTTGGCCACAGCCCCTATCTCCTTGATCCAAGCCTCCAAAGCGTCGATGCCGGCCTTGGCCAATGTCTCTTCGTCTTTACCTTCGGCCGGGATATCCCACACCACCTGCGCGAAGCGGGCAAAACGGGCCTGGCCGAATTTCATGATAAACCGATAGTAGGCCGGCGACACGCCCGACAGAGTGAGCCCGTGGGTGGCGTTGGTGTAGGCGCCGATGGCCTGCCCGATCATGTGGACCATCCAGTCCTGGGTCTTACCCTTCCCGATAAAGGTGTTGAGAGCCCATGTGGCCGTCCACATTATGTTGGAGCGGGCCTCGTAGTCTTGCGGATTCTTCACAGCCGCGCGGCTCGACACTATCAGCGAGCGCATGAGGCCCTCGGCCACGTAGTTGGAAGTGGAATCGTCGTCGCCGGAGAAATACTGCTCCATGATGTGGCTCATGATGTCGTAGATACCGGCCACCATCTGAGTCACGGGGAGCGAGAACGTGTATTTCGGGTTCAGGATGGCAAACTTAGGCATCAGCCTGGAGCCGAACACCTTGCCGATCTTCAGTTTCTGCTCTGTGTTGGTAATCACGGAGCCTCCGTTCATCTCCGAGCCGGTGCCTGCCATGGTGAGCACGGCCCCTACGGGGAGCACCCTCTGGTCGGCCGCGGGCTCGTTCTTCTCAATCCAGAAATTCTGCCATGCATCGCCGTCATACCAGGCGCTGGCAGCCACTCCCTTGGCATAGTCGATGGTCGACCCTCCGCCTACAGCCAGGATGAAGTCTACATTCTGCGCCTTTGCCAAAGCGCAGCCCTCCTCCAGCTTTGCCAGAGTGGGGTTGGGCATCACGCCCGGAAGCTCCACCACCTCCTTGCCGGCCTCCTGCAGGGCCTTGATCACGTCGTCATAGACGCCGTTGGTCTTGATCGAACCGCCGCCGTAAGTGAGCAGCACCTTCGGGCCGAAGGGCGCCAGAGCCGCCGTAAGATTCTTCTGTGCTTCATCTCCGAAATAAAGCTTGGTCGGATTGTAATAAACGAAATTTCCTAACATATCTCTTTATTTTTTAAAATTTAGACTTATTTCCTGCCTCTCCCTTCCCTTGGCCGTTTTTCCTTTCGGTCAGGAGCTTCCGGCCACTCCCTTTCCCCTGCCCGAGACAACAAAATTAATACATTTTTTTGGTAATTCTTATATTCTTGTTAATTTCGCAATATGAATAAAACGCCCGACAAGATTTTAGCAGAAAAGCTGCTCCATATCAGCGCCATTCAGCTGCAGCCCGAGAGCCCGTTCATCTGGGCTTCCGGCTGGAATTCTCCCATCTATACCGACATCCGGAAGGCCCTCTCGTATGTGGATGTGAGAAACTACATCAAGATAGAACTCGCGCGAGCCATCGTGGAGACGTTTCCCGATGTCGACGCCATCGCCGGCGTGGCGAAAGGCGCCGTGGCCTTCTCGGCCATCACGGCCGACACCCTCGGCCTCCCCTACGCTTTCGTGAGAAGTACCCCGAAAGACCATGGCCTCGAAAACATGATCGAGGGCAACCTCAAGCCCGGCTGGAAGGTGGTGGTGATCGAAGACCTTGTCAGCACCGGCGGCAGCTCCATCACTTCGGTGGAGGTGATCCGCAACGCCGGGTGTGAAGTGGCCGGCATCGTCTCCGTATTCGATTTCGAATTCCCCCTGGCGCGCCGCCGCTTCGACAAAGAAGGGATTCCGCTCATCTCGCTCCTCACCTACGGCGCCATGCTCGACGTGGCCAAAGAGATCCATTATCTCGACAATGCCGACGTGGAAACCCTGCGCGAATGGAGGGAAGACCCGGCCTCCTGGACCCCCCACAAGTGATCCGCCGGCCGCACTCCCCTCAGCAACGAAAAACTCGCATCAACCCCTCTCTCTCACCGCATACTTAGATTCAATCCAACCGCTATGACTACCATTAAAAGTGATAAAGCTACCGTTTCGGCTCCGGCCGAGAAGGTTTTCGACAAGCTTTCCAACCTTGAAAATCTCAAATCGCTGCTCGAAGCCGTTCCCCGCGACAAAATTCCCGAGGATAAACGCGAAATGATGGACAAGCTCCAGATCACGGCCGACACCATCTCCATTCCTGCCGGCCCCGTGGGCGAGATACGCCTGCGCGTCACCGACCGTCTGCCCCACTCGCTGATACGCCTCGCCGGCGAAGGCGCGCCCGTGCCCATGGACATGCAGCTCGAAATCGAACCCGACGGCGCCGACAAATGCGAAGTGCAGGTGGCCGTAAACCTCGAAATCCCCGCCATGCTCAAGCCTATGGTGTCGGGCCCGCTCAAGAAGATCGCCAACCAGTTTGTGCAGGTGCTCTCTGCCATCCCCTTCAATTGATGAGACCCAAGGCCTTGGCATGGGCCTGCACGCTCCTTTCGATGATTGCTCCTCTGGGCGCATGCACGCAGCTTAACGACGAGCGTATCCCGGCCTACGCCGTGAGCATCGACCTCTCGAACGCGGGGCTCTGGAATACGTTTGGCGTCTTCAACTTCGGAGACTGCCAGTATTTCGTGATACCCCTGCGGCTCCCCGGCGGCTTCAACTACATCTACAACAGCGCCACCGGCTACGGCGGAGTGCTGCTGGTGATGGGCCTCGACAACTACACGGGCGGCACAGCCCCCCTGGCCTACGACATGGCCTGCCCCGTGGAGCGCCTGCCGGAGGTTCGCGTATGGCTCGACCCCGACTCCGAGACCTTCGAGGTGGAGTGTCAGGAGTGCCACAGCCGCTACAATGTGGTCGACGGCGTGGGAGCTCCCGTCTCCGGCCCCGCAAAGGCCATGAAATACGCCCTTACCCCCTACCAGTGCTATCCCACCATCAACGGAGGGTATATCATCACAAGATAAGAGATGACATTCTTCGAGAGTATATTCTACATGGCATGGAGAGGCATCGCAATCGGCCTCATCATCTCGGCCCCGATGGGACCGGTGGGGATGCTCTGTATCCAGCGTACTCTCGACAAGGGGCGCCGCGCCGGATTCTTCACCGGCATCGGAGCCGCCATATCCGACCTCTTCTACTCCCTGCTCACGGGCTTCGGGCTCTCCTTCATCGAAGAATTTCTCGAGCGAAACAGCAACATCATCCAGCTTGCGGGGAGCGCGGTGCTCATCGCTTTCGGCGTTTATCTTTTCCGTAAAAACCCCGCCAGCAAGCTCCGGAAACCGATAGACGAACCCGTCTCGGTAAAGAAAAACATCCTCGGAGGATTCCTCTTCACTTTCTCCAACCCCCTCATCCTTTTCCTCATAATCGGCCTTTTCGCCCGCTTCAACTTCCTGCTGCCGGAATTCCAACTATACCAATATCTTACGGGATTCGTCTTCATCTTTGTGGGCGCACTTATATGGTGGTGGTTCATCACCTTCAGCATCAGCAAGATCCGCAACCACTTCAATATCCGCTCGATGTGGCTCATCAACCGCATCATCGGCGTCATAATCATGCTCTTTGCGGTGGTGGGTATCTTTACGGCCGTTTCCGCCATGGCCTCGGCCGCCGACACGAAATGCTGGAACCGCTCGAAGGGATTCGACTCCCTCTCGCCCGCTTTCTCCGCCTCGGAACCGGGGCGCCTCAGCAATCCCGGCACCGACACCCTGACGGTGATGACGCCGCTCGAAGACACCCGCTTCTTCAGGTTTCAATTCAAAGCCCACACTCCAAAACCGACGCGCAACACCTGGGGCATTATCCTCAAAGACGCAAACGGAGCCTCCAACCTCTTCACCGTCAAGGCCGTAGAAACCGCCTTCGACGGAATCTCCACGGCTCCGGCACTTGAAATCTCGCATACTTTCAACCATCAAGCGGTAGAGAACCGGCTTTTTGCGGACAACGCCAACATTTACCGAAAAATGACCGACGGCACCCGCGGCCTCGACCCAACCGGCTCTCACAACTTTTTCCGCCTCTCGCTCCTCGACCGGCATCTCACCCTGCAGGGAGGGCTGCACTCGCCGGTAACAATATCGGAATTCGACCTGCCGGAAGACTTTCATCCCGACAGCGTCGGGATTTTTCTTCTCCCGGGGGCTTCTCTCACGCTCGATGAAGTGTTGCTCGCCTCCGAATTTCCCCGCAACGAGCTGATTATCTGGGACGATCCCGAAACCCTCGACCAATATTTGGAGAATTCTGAAGATCCGAAGGAGGGGTACCTGAGAATTCTCGACCGCTCGCTCAACGAAGACCTGCTGCGCCTCTCCGGAGATTATCGGCTGGCCGCGGTGAGAGCCGAAGACGGCTACGACCTGATCTACATCTCAGGGGCGGGAATAATGAGCGATACTTGGAAGCCGGGGATGGTAAAAGCGCGGCTGCGCCCGTCTGGAATCGGCGGCGTCTGGAATGTGGAATGGCTCGACGCCATGCATCTCCCTCTCTCAAAAGAAGTAAAAGGACAATATGACGAGGCCGGAACCCTCACCATCCAGTTCCCCTATCAGTCCTCTCAGCTCCGCCTCCACCCCGAACACCCCTAAATACTTACTATCCCCCGAAGGTGCGTCAGATTGTGCATTATCACCCGCCGACCCCCGGAAGGTGCGTCAGAATGTGCAAGATGCCAGGCGCTGAGGATGAGGTTGAAGGGAGTTTACTTCAGTAAATGACCGAAACCGAA
>JAFLTX010000020.1:26163-32151 GCA_022509145.1 Muribaculaceae bacterium
CAGTAAATGACCGAAACCGAATTCCGAAAGCAACGACGCAGATTGTGCATTATCACGCACCTTCCTTAAACTTGAGGGAGAGAATGGCCATTAAGCTTGCGGAAAAGATCAAGCGCATAAATATCGGTCATCCCGCTTACATGGTCAAGCACCGCCTGCAGACGCCCGTAAGTGTCGTGGGCATGGATGTCGTACTGGTCGGGCACCTTCTTCAGCAGAAGTTTTGAGAAATTCTTGTTGGGATGCATCACGGCGTCGGTAAGGACCTCCATAAGATAGGTCAGAATCCGGTTGCCTGCGATTTCGATCTCCACCACCTCCGAGCTGCGGTAGATCCGCTCGGCCGAGAGCTCCGCACTCGTGTCGTATGCCTCACGCAACGTCGGCGACGACAGCGACACCAGCGACTTGGTCATCGTGCCGGCCAGAATCTCCTCCTCATGCTCCACGAAGCTGCGCGAGCACGAGCTCACCAGCTCACCTATCACCTTGGAACGCAGATACCCTATCTGCTCGTTCGGATCGTCGAGCCTGCGCATGCTCATCACGCGCTTGTCGCGCTCCTTCGGCTCGAAAAAGTTGAGCATTATCTCAGCCGTCTCAGCCGTAGACAAGATCTTGAGCCGATGGGCGTCTTCAAGGTCCATTATCTGATAGCAGATGTCGTCGGCCGCTTCCATAAGCCACACGAGCGGATGCCGGGCAAAACGGCCTTTCTCTATCTCGTCGATCCCCAGAGTGCGAGCCACGCGCTCGTATATCTCGCGCTCTGACTCAAAAAATCCGAATTTCCCGCGTTTCGGCGAGTTGAGCGAAGTGAACGGATATTTCACTATCGAAGCGAGAGTGGAATAAGTCATGGCAAATCCCCCCTTGCGGCGCCCCACAAACTGATGGGTCAAAAGCCTGAAGGAGTTGGCGTTGCCGTCGAAATTTACGAAATCTGCCCACTCCGCATCAGTCAGGCTCCCCTTGAGCTCCATCCCGGGCCCTTCGCTGAAGAAGGTGGCTATCGTCTTCTCTCCGCTGTGGCCGAAAGGAGGGTTCCCCAGGTCGTGGCACAGGCAGGCCGTGGCGGTGATGTCGCCCAACACAAAGAATTTCTGCGCATCGGGTTCGGCCTTATGGCGTTCGTAAAGCATCAACGCGGCCTCGGCGGCCATCGACCGTCCTACCGACGACACTTCCAGGCTGTGGGTCAGCCTGTTGTGTACAAAAACGCTCCCCGGCAACGGGAAAACCTGCGTCTTGTTTTGAAGCCGCCGGAAAGGCGATGAAAACACCAGGCGGTCATAATCGCGCTGGAAATCGTTACGGGTGTGGGTTCTGGGGTCGTGATATTCCTCCATCCCCAGCCTTATATCGCTGATCAATCTATGCCATTCCATCTCTAATATCTCTCACAACTGAAATCTGACAACTGACAACTGCCAGCTGACAACTTTCCTGCAAATTTAACTAATCTTGGCCACGCTCGCAAGCACTCCATTCCACACTCCATAAAATAATGCCCCTATCCGTTGCGTTTTAATGATAATGAAATTCACCCCGCACATATTAAAATCCAGGTTTATCCGGGCCACCCTTGCAGCGATTTTTCTCTTCGCAGGGGTCTCGCCGGCCGTTGCCAAGCCCGGCGACAAGCTGATGAACCGCCCTTACGCCGACCTCAAGCGCTGGCACCTGGGATTCTCCGTGGGGATGCATTTCCAAGACCTCAAGTTTACCCACAACGGGTTCATAACTGCCGACGGGCAGCAGTGGGTGGCCGAAGTGCCGGCCTACGACCCGGGGTTCTGCGTCAACGTAATGGCCGACCTGAGGCTCCACCAGTATTTCAACCTCCGCGTGAGCCCGGGGATGTATTTCGGATCCAAACGGGTGGAGATGATCGACTACAACAAGGCCCCCGACGCGCTCACCATCCATGAGACGCAAGACGTAAAGAGCGCCTACGTAGTGGTCCCCCTCGACCTCAAGATCTCAGGCAACCGCCTGCGCAACACACGCCCATACGTAACGGGAGGCGTCATGGCCGCTTTCGACGTCAGCAAAAAGAAGTCGGAATACCTGATGTTCAATTCCGCCGACGTTTTCCTCACCTGCGGCCTGGGGTGCGACTTCTACCTCCCCTTCTTCAAGCTCAACCCGGAAGTGAAGTTCTGCTTCGGCCTCACCGACATCCTGCGCCACAAGCGCCCCGACCTCGACGACAATCCCGAGATGCTGAAGGTTACCGAAAGCCTCGCCAGAGTGAAGCAAAATATGGTGGTGATCACCTTCTATTTTGAATAAGCCGATAAAAGCAAAGAGATGAAACGCATTAACAGTTTTTTGCAATTATTGGCAGCAACTTTGCTTCTTCTCATATCGACAGGAGAAGCGAGGGGTCAAAACGAGATCATGCTCACCCAGCATTGGGCTCTCCCTACGCTTTACAACCCCGCCAACACCGGCAACACCGACTTCCTGCGCATCAGGGCTGCGGCAAGACTGCAGTGGATCGGAGTGGAAAACGCACCGCGCTCCTTCATCGGGGCGGCCGACGTTCCCTTCAGTCTCGGCGGCAAACGCATCGGTGTGGGGTTGACCGCTCTCCAGGAAAGCCTCGGACTCTTCTCCAACCTCAATCTGGGCCTCCAGGTGAGCTATAAGTTCAAGATCGGCAAAGGAATCCTGAGTGTGGGTGTGCAGCCGGCCTACTACAATTCACGCTTCAAGGGCTCGGAAGTGATCCTGCCCGACGGCGACGACTATCATCAGGGCGGCGACTCTTCGATACCTACACAAGACCTCTCGGGCAACCACTTCGACCTCTCGGCCGGCGTGAGTTTCACCCATAAGTATTTCACAGTAGGGCTCAGCTGTATGCACGTGATGAGTCCAAAGATAAACCTTAGCCTTGAAGGCTCCCAGTCTAACGAAACTCAGCAATACCAGACGGAACTGCCCCGCGCGCTATATTTGACCGCCGACGGCAATATTCCTCTCAAAAACACGTTATTTGAATTGCAACCCTCCTTGCTCCTCACCTCCGATTTCTCGGGTTTTACAGGGGAGGCTGCGCTAAGGACAACCTACAACCACTTCATCACCTTCGGCCTCGCCTATCGCTGGCAAGACGCAATCGGGGTCACTATCGGTGGTGAATATAAAAACTTCTTCCTCGGATACGCCTACGAATACCCCCTCTCCGGTATCAACAAGGCAAGCTCGGGCTCCCACGAAATTGTGGCCGGCTACAGCCTGAAGCTCGACTTCTCCGGAAAGAATAAAAACAAACATCGAAGTATTCGCTTAATGTAAGCCTTTATAATATGAAAAACAGAAGCAACAGACGCGCTTTCCTTACGGGCCTTCGCCTTTCGCTCTCAGCTTTCCTGATGGCGCTGGTTATGGTATCCTGTATGTCTACGCGCAGTAGCTCCGCCGGTGGTGAAGTCACCGGTGTAGGTGGCTTTTCATTCGCCGAACCCACCCCTTACGGGATGGTGCTCATCGACCGCGGTGCCTATATGATGGGCCCCGCAAACTCCGACTCGCTCGCCGGCATTCGTGCCGACCAACGCGGCGTTTCGGTCGATGCCTTCTGGATGGACGAAACCGAAATCACCAACTCCAAATATAAGCAATTCGTCTTCTGGGTGCGCGACTCCATTATCCGCGAACGCCTCGCCGACCCCGCTTACGGCGGCAACGAAGCTTTCAAGATTGAAGAGGATAAGGAGGGGAACCCCATCAAGCCGTATCTCAACTGGAACAAGGCCATCCCCTGGCGCAACGCCAACGAAGACGAGCAGAGAGCCATCGAAAGTCTTTATCGCACCAACCCCATCACCGGGCAGCGCGAACTCGACCCGACGCAGCTCAACTACGTCTACGAGGTCTACAACCACACCGAAGCGGCCAAGCGTAAAAACCGCCTCGACCCCACCCGCAGAGAGTATAACACCGACATACCCGTGTCTACGGAAATGCCCGTCATCTCCAAAGACACCGCCTATTTTGACGACGAAGGAAACATCGTTCGCCAGACGGTGACCCGTCCCCTCACAGGCGACTACGACTTCCTCAACACCTACATTGTCAACGTTTATCCCGACACCACTGCCTGGATCAACGACTTCGACAATGCCTACAACGAACCCTACACCCGCCTTTACTTCTCTCACGCCGGCTACAACAACTACCCCGTGGTGGGCGTAAGCTGGGAGCAGGCCAACGCCTTCTCCAACTGGCGCACAGATTTCCTGCGCCGCTCCCTCGGGAAAGAAGGTGTGTACATCGAGCCGTTCCGTCTCCCCACGGAGGCTGAATGGGAATATGCCGCCCGCGCCGGAAACTCCGAAAGCTCGTACCCCTGGGACGAAACTCTCCCCTACGACGAGCGAGGATGCTTCTACGCAAACTTCAAACCTATGGACGGCGACTTTGTGAGAGACGGCCACGTCATAACATCGCCGGTGGGCACCTTCAAGCCCAACGACTTCGGCCTCTACGATATGGCCGGCAACGTCTCAGAATGGACTTCTACGGCCTACACCGAGAGCATCAACCGCCTTACAAGCGACCTCAACCCCGAGTATCGATACGACGCCGCCGTGGAAGACCCCTATAAAATGAAACGCAAAATCGTGAGAGGTGGCTCCTGGAAAGACGTCTCGCGCAACCTCCGCAGCGACCTGCGGATGTGGGAATACCAGAACGAGCAGCGCTCATACATAGGTTTCCGCAACGTGCGTTCGCAAATCGGCTTCGCACGCGGCACTCAGAAAAAGAAGAAATAACCACTCATTATGGCAGCAAAAGAGAAAATCAATAGAATAGAGAGGTTTCTGCGCGGCGAGAAAGGCCAGAGATTCTTCAATTTCGCCTACTCGATCGGTGCGGCAATCGTGATCTGGGGTGCTCTTTTCAAGATTCTTCACCTCCCCGGCGGCAGTGCCCTCCTTTGCATCGGTATGGGCACCGAGATCGCGATGTTCATCATCACCGCTTTCGACCGCCCCTCCAAGGAATATGAATGGGAGCAGGTGTTCCCCGAACTCGGCCGTAAACGCGATGCCAACGCTTCGGCGGAAGGCGAGGAACTGGAAGGCGACGAAGCCTATCCCTCGGGAGCGGCCCGCTTCGGCGGTGGCGGAGGAGTCTTCATCGGAGGCTCGGGCGTGGCAGGCGGCTCTGCCGAAGCCGGCGAGATCTCCGGAGTGCCCGGCGGCGGCGTGATAGTTGCAGGCGGATCGGGGCTCGACATCTCCGAAGACGACACCCACTCCCTGCGCGAAAGCATCTCGAAAATGGCGGCGGCCGCCGACCAGCTCTCACAGATGGCCGAGCTCACTTCAGCCACCCAGGATTACCTCGAGAGAATCGCCGGAATAGCCGACCAGATGTCGCGCCTCCAGGAGACCACATCCGAGCTTAACCGAGTGAGTGAAATCCTGCTCGATTCCTATCGAGCGATCACCGACAACTCCACATCCATATCCGAAAGCTCAAGCGGATATGTGGAAAGTATGGCAGACCTCAACCGCAACATCAGCGGCCTCAATACAATCTACGAAATCCAGCTCAAGAGCATCTCTTCGCAGCTCGAATCAATCGACCGTGTGAACCGCGGCCTAAAGGATATCCGCGACATGTACGAAAAGTCGGCTCGCCAGAGCAGCAGATACTGCGAGGAAACCGAGCGTATGACACGCTATATGACCCAGCTCAACTCCGTATACGAGAAAATGGTTACCGCCATGACCATCAATATGTACAACCCCATGATGGGCCAGCAGCAACCGCGTCACGAAGACGATTTCAACCCCTACGGAAGCAACGGCCAGCAGCGAGCTGCCGACAATTACAATCAGGAAAACAGCTAACACCTCAGATATTTAAGTCAAGACAATGGCAGGCGGTGGAAATAATGTAACCAGAATGTCTCCAAGGCAGAGGATGATAAACCTTATGTATATCGTCCTTACCGCCATGTTGGCC
>JAFLTX010000021.1 GCA_022509145.1 Muribaculaceae bacterium
GGGTTGCCCCACTGGTGTTTGAGACCAGCGCGTCTACCGATTCCGCCATCCGGGCCTCTTTTGAGATGCTTTGAGGGTGGTGTCCTTGACCTTTGCTCCTCATAGCACTGCTTTCAAGGGAGGGGACAACACCCCTTTTCCCTATTTGCAGGTGCAAAGATAAGGCTTTTATTCCATTCCTACAAACTTGTGGGCGCGTTATTTATCTTTTTCCCAGATTTAATTTCTCTTTTTCAGATTTCGGGGGCTTTCTTCCGATGTATTGTATCTGAAAAAGCTGTGTTTACACCACCCTTTAATCTACTGACATCCAGCGCCTGACAGAAATTCTTATTCTATCTTGGCCTGGTCTTGTTCTTGGTCGGAGGAATGTATTATGAATCGCATGCCGCCGTTCTGCTTGCCGCATATATACGTTACCGGCGCTGCATCGCCTTTCACGAGTTTTGATATATAAAGCGGATAACCTTCAAGAATCAGATGACAGCTGAAGGTGTCGCCCGCTTGGAGCTGGGTGTTCTCCGAATTCTCAACTTCAAACGACAGGTCGCCGGTGTAACGAATTGTGCACACTCTGTTGGGGAACCAAAACAACGTTACCTTCTGCCCCGGCATCAGGTCGGTTGGCAACTTTATACATCTGGTCATCGATAAGTGGCTGGGATCGATTGTTTGCTCATTTCCATTTTTGATGCTGTCCTCGAAATCATCCCAGTCTCTGTAGCCAAGCGTTTGGGCGAGGATAATCAAGGTGGTTATTCGCGTTTTGAGCGGTTCGTTCAGGTAACCCCAGATGCGTTTCAAGGTTGTGGTGCTCAGATATTCACCGGTCCTGATGAATACGAGATTTCTCAACTGTTCGAAATGCTTGGGGGTGCGGACTTTCACTCCCAAAGCTTCTTCCAGTTTGATTTTCAGCTTCTCGATTTCGTTCTTTCGGTTATCTTCCATATGTCTGGAATCTTGGATTCTGTGGCAAAATTATAAAATATTGGAATAAAAGGACCAAATCGGACTGAAAAGGACCGGAAAGGACTATTTTCGATTTTTTGTTGGAGTCTGTTAAAGGGAGGAATCAGGGATGGATGTCTGCGGGTTGAAATAAAAATATTATATTTGCGGAAAAGAAGCCGCGGCACGATGGGGAATACGTTTGACAATGCTTTTACGGAGCCTTCGGGTATTGTGGTTACAAGTTCCGACAGGCTTAATGTCGCATTTTCCGATGTTTCTCTCATCCATCAGGGGGCATATTTTTTTATTGCGCGCGGCCTCAGATATGGAAAATGGTTTGCCATAAAAGGGATCAATGCCGCCCTGCAGGCTGACGAGGGCCTCAAAACTCTTCTTTACAAAGAATTTGAACTTCTTGTCGGGCTCAACCATCCCAACATCCGCAAGGTCTTGAGTCTGGAAGAGATCGAGGGGTATGGCGAGTGTGTGGTAATGGAGTTTACCGAAGGGTACAGCCTTCATCAATGGCTTCAACAACCACGGAGTCGGTCGGCGAGAATCCGGGTGGCTTGCGAAGTGGCTGATGCACTGGATTATATCCACAAGAAGGGGACGGTTCACAGGGATATAAAGCCCGACAATATCATCATAACCCATATCGGAGAATCGGCGAAACTGATTGATTTCGGATTGTCTGACTCCGACGATTACGCGGTTTACAAGCATCCCGCAGGCACCCCCGAATATACATCTCCCGAGCAGGCAACCTCGGATATTCCTGAGACGGGGAACGACATCTACAGTCTGGGAGTATTGCTGAAATCGCTTTTGCCGGAGAAGCGTTTCAAGTCTCTTGTTAAGGAGTGCACGGCTCCAGCTGAAAAGCGGCCCCAGTCTGCCTCTTATATAAAGGAGAGGATTGTAAAATTATCCAATGGCCGGAGAAATCTTTTTGCAGCCGTTTCTATTTCTTCACTCGTAATAATCCTTACTTTGGTAGCCTTGTTTTTGTTCTTCGGGAGATCAGAAACGCAGGAAAATCCCGCCGAACTTGCCGGCGCAATCCCGGCCGAGGAATCGGAGGCGCCCCTGCAAGAAGAACTCGCGTATGAAGCTGAGTTTACCGAGCCTCTAAAAATTCCGTCGGCTACTCTCCCTGCCGACGGTGCCCTCACGGATAAAAACGCCGATGCAACGCAAGCGCCGTATAGCGCCGAGCGTTCTGTGGAAATCTTTCTCAACGAGGGGAAGAACTCTATGGATAAAGCTGCGGCTGCCATTAAAGAGAGCAAAAGGAAATCCGACCCGCAAGCCGCCGGAGTCTGGAGCGAGGAGGATTACGAGATGATGCGGAAGGTGAAGGAAAGCTATGTTGCCAATCTTAAGTTTCTGTTAGAAAATTCTCCGGCGTTTTCCGAGTCGTACATCTTCGGCAAGGAAGAACTGACGAAAGTGGACAACGGCCTTGAAAATGAATTGAAAAAATATTTCGCTGAAGAAACCGGGCATTAAACCGAATTTATTAAAAATTGTTAAATCGCGATACTTTTTTAGAGCCCGACAAATTTTAACTTCGCAAGTGGATTTGCAGTAGGAAAATTTTATTAATTTTGCATCTTGCAAATTATAGACATTTTGAAACATATCGCTAAACCCCTATGCCTGTTGGCGTTAGCTGCGTTTCCGGCTTTTGGAGAAGCGCAGCCCTCTGCAGATTCACAGTCGGCAGGCTTTGAAACCGTAGTCGACACCATTATAGGTCGCGACAGGCTTTTCATCATCAGCACCGACAGCCTCATCAATAACGACGAACTCCGTCAGCTTACCGACGGCGTCGACTTCGCAACGGACAGCGTAATCCGGGTGGAGGTGGTGGGCCGCGCGTCAATCGACGGCCCTATGGCGCTCAACGAAAAGCTCGCCAAGGCACGCACACGCAAAATCAAAAATGCTCTCGTAGACTTCTACGCCGTCGATGAATCGAAAATCACTGCGAACTACATCGGCGAGGACTGGACGGTGTTTAAAAACCTTATAGAGGAAGACACTTCTGTCCCCAACCGTGTCAAGATTTTGGAGATAATAGAGTCTGACTCCACACCCTCCTCGAAGGAACGCAGCATCAAGCGTCTCGGCACAGACACATGGCGCTATCTTGCTGACAACACCCTTCCGAGGATGCGCAGCGCCTCCATCGAATGGCAGGTGGCGCGCAGGATTCCGCTCCCCGTTCCAGAGCTTCCTCAGGTAGTGGAGCCCGAAGAAGTGATCGAGGTGGTTGAAGAGGTAGCCACCGTCGTGGAGGTTCCCGCCGTGGTGGAGGATGATTGGTACAGAAAGATGTATATCAAGACCAACGCTCCTGCCTGGGCCATGGCCTGGGTGAACGCAGCCGTCGAGTTTGACCTGGCTCAGCACTGGAGCGCCTCACTCCCCTTCTACTGGGCCGGATGGGACTACTTCAAGCGCGACCTGAAGTTCCGCACGTTCGCTTTCGTGCCTGAAGTTCGTTTCTGGCCTAAGAAAGACAACACCGGCTTCTTCGTCAACGCCCACTTCGGGGTGGCTTACTACAACTATGCCAAGCAGGGCGAATACCGCTATCAAGACCATGGCGGCCACACTCCGGCTTTGGGAGGCGGCGTCGGCATAGGCTATCGTTTCTACTTCTGCAAGAACAAGCGCTGGACAATCGAAGCAGCCGTGGGCGCCGGCGTATACCGCCTCGACTACGACCTCTTCCTCAACTATCCCAACGGCCCGCTCGTAGGGCGTGAGAAGCATACCTTCTTCGGCATTGACCAGGCTGCTCTCACATTCAGCTACAGCTTCGGGCTGCGCAAGGCAAGAAAGGAGGTGGCAAGATGAAACGCCTGAAATTCCTCTGGGCCGTGATGCTCTCCATCCTCGCGGTTGGCGCCTCTTCGTGTGTGCACCAATGGCCCAATCCCGAATACATCGACCATAACGTGCTGCTCACCGTGCATTGCGACACGGAGTGGCTTCCCGACTATGAGATGACGCTCAGCCGCGCCGACGAGAGCGCCGATGTAAAGGTGAGATACCGGTTTGTGGTATTTCCCGCGGGGTATACATATTCACCTGTGGCCGACTTCACGGTATATAAGACCGATCTGTCGCGCCAAGACTTCACACAAGAGCTTTCACTGCCGCCCGGCGATTACGACGTATGGGCCTGGAGCGACATCTGCGATGCCGACGGCTCCTCGCTCTTCTACGACGACTCCGACCTCGCAGCCATCACGTTCAAGACGCCCTACGCCGGCGATTCCAACGAAAAGGATGCCTTCCGCGGGATGACCTCCTTCTCGGTGGAACGCACCGTAGACGAAGGGCCGTCGGTAGAGGCTCGGATAGACCTTAGCCGTCCGCTGGCACGATACATCATCATCGCCAACGACCTTGAATATTTCCTGGAGAAGGAAGTGGCCCGCGGCAGAGGCGCCTCAGCCGATCTCTCTGCCGAACTCGGCTCAACGATGGCTCCGATGTATGCCCATCTGGCCGACTACACCGTCAAGATCGTATATCCGATGTATCTGCCCTGGATCTTCAACAATTATCAGAACAACCCCTTCGACTCCGCCACCGGCGTAAGCTTCGAATGCAAGATGTCGCAGCTCAGCGAGACCGAGGCGCAGATAGCCTTGGACTACGTGATGGTCAACGGCGAGGAGTCGAGCGTGCAGATGCAGGTGGAAATCTATGATGCGACGGGCGAGCTCGTAAGCCGTTCCAACGTGATCACGGCTCCCACCAAGCGCGACCGCACCACAATAATCTACGGCAAGTTCCTCACCACCCTCACCAGCGACGGCGTGGGTATCGACCCCGGATTTGACGGCGACTACAACATTGAAATCAAATAATTTCTAAACCCCAATAAAATTATTTTATGAAAAAACTCAATTATTTCCTTCTTGGTGCAGCTGCCCTCATGATGACAGCCTGCTCGCAAGACGAAGTTAATCTCGGCGGCGCTTCCGACGGCAACCTTCAGATTACCGTCAAGCTCCCGGCAGAAGGCCTGGGCACCCGCTCTTTCGGCGACGGCTATACCGCCACCAACCTTCTGATGTACGTTTACGACGCCGACACGAAAGCGTACGTAACCCAGCAGACAGCCACTTTCCCGAGCAACGCTCTGCAGACCACAGTGTCGTTCAACCTTGTAAACGGCAAGAGCTACTACATCGCTTTCCTGGCTGAATCGGCCAATGCCGCCAGCGTCTACAGCGTAAACACTGCCGACGCCACTCTCACCGTAAACTACAGCGCCATGACTGCCTACAACACCGATGCATACGATTGCTTCTATCAGGTGTACAGCACCGGCGTGATCGGCACAGACACTCCTGAAAGCTCCGTTACTCTCTACCGCCCTGTGGCTCAGGTAAACTGGGGTACTTCTGACCTCACCAATCCTGCAGTGACCCAGGCTTACGGAACCAACATCACTTCTTCTGTAACCACGACCGCCTACACAACCTTCGACCTCCTCGGCGAGAACTCTGAAGGTAAGGTAGTTGGTACCGTAGACGAGACTCAGACCGAAGAGATCACTCTCGGCTACCTGGCTCCTCCCACGGGCGAGACATTCCCCGTTGCAGGCTACGACTATCTCTCGATGCAGTATCTGCTCGTTCCGCGCGAGTCAAGCCTTCTCGACCTCACGCTCAACATCAGCAACAACGACGGCTCCACAGTGCTTTCAAAAGTTGAGGTAAGCTCTGCTCCCGTTCAGGCCAACTATCGCACCAACATCTACGGCTCGCTCCTCACCAACACCACTACGGTAAGCGTGCTCAAAGACCCGACTTGGGGTACTCCCGACAATTCGGTACAGTTCACATGGGACGGCACCTCCCTCACCTATCCCGCTGTTGACTCCGAAGGCAACTACAACGTAACCCGCGCATCCGACCTCGCCGGCCTCGCCGCTATGGTTAACGGCACCGACGGCCAGACTGCTACCGACTTCAGCGGCCAGACCATCGTGCTTGCAGCCGACTTCGACATGGGTGGCAACGACTTCGAGCAGATCGGCGCTGCAACACGCTCCGGTGCTTCGGCTATGGGTACAAAAGCCTTCAACGGCGTCTTCGACGGCCAGGGCCACACCATCAGCAATGTTAAGATCAGCGGCAACAACGTAGCTGCCAACGTAGTAGGCTTCATCGCTTATATGAACAATCCCGCCGCTTCCGTTAAAAACGTAAACTTCGACAACCTCGTGATCGACGCTCCCAACTGCGAGCAGGCAGGCGTGGTAGGTATGGTTACCGGTGGCGCCACCGTTGAAAACGTTAAAGTCAATTCCGGCAGCATCTCCTCCAAGGAAGCTGCAGGCGGTATCGTGGGTCGCGTTACCCTCAACGGTACAGTGAAGGGTTGCGAAAACCATGCAACTATCTCTTCCGGTACGAATGCCGGCGGTATCGTAGGTGCAGCTTACTACACCAACAACAGCGGCACCATGACCATCGCTGATTGCGACAACTATGGCACAATCAACGGTTCTTATGCAGCTGCCGGCATCGCCGGTCTCTGCTCGGCCGACGTTTCCGGTTGCAACAACTACGGCACCGTTAACGCCAACGCTGCCAGCGTAGGTGGTATCGTAGGCGAAATGAAATCTGCCGGTTCAGTTAAAAATTGTACCAACAACGGTGCAGTTAAGGTAACCAATGCCGCAAGCGGAGTTTATGGCGCAGGCGGTATCGTAGGTTGGGTTAGATACGACAACTCAGCTTCCTACTCACGTCAGAATGTGATTGAAGTAAGCGGTTGCACCAACAACGGCGCTGTAACAGGCAACACCGGTGTAGGCGGTATCGTAGGTATGTGGTACATGTGCGGTATCTGCAAGGACAACTTCAATTACGCTCCCTCCGTAACCGCTGCCGGTATCTTCGCAGCAGGTGTAGTCGGCGGTCAGCAGTGGACTGAAGCATATCCTTCGGGAGTGGCTGCCAACCAGAAACTCACCGTTACCGGCAACACTTCAACCACCACCATCGACAATATCAAGGCAGCTGGCTCGAAGGCACTTATCATCTACGTCAACAGCCCTGAAAACGTGACTGTAAGCGGCAACTCCCCCGCCAACAACTAAAAACCCCTTATCATCCATATCGAGAGAGAGCCCCTCAGGTGGCTCTCTCTTTTTGTACTCGCCCAATTAGCTGGATAATTGATCTCTAGTCAAGCGTCTCGTGCGCCGGCCACGCCGAACAGGCACTCTAAAAGACCGCGGCAGTAATCAGACAACTGAAAAACCGACAACTGACAACTCGCCCCTTATTGTAGTTTCATCGGAAAGAGTTAACTTTGCCATAATTTTCCACCTCGACTAAACAAATGGATAAATTCTTTATTCGCTTCATATTACTCCTGGGATTCTCGTTTCAGATCTTTTTATCAAAAGCTGAAACAAGAGCTCTCAGCGATGACCCTGATTTCATAAAAGCCAGCCTTCTCATCACAGACCCCGGATATCAGACCCATCAAATTTTTGGCCATGCCGTCATCAGGATGGAATGTCCCCAACATGGGTTAGACAGAGTTTTCTCTTTCGACAACGATGCAGGCAGTAACGTCAACAAGTTATTCATTGAGGGTGCCCATGGGAAAGTAGATGAAATATACTTTGATGGCTACCTCAACGTGTTCAAAGAAGAAGGTCGCGAAATCAAATCTTACCCCCTGAATTTAACCCTAAACCAAAAGGCAAGATTATGGCAGGTTCTGGATAGCCTTAAAACGCTCCCCGAAATACCCTTCAACATCGCTGACAACCATTGTTTTGCCATTTCTACCGATGCGCTCGATATTGCCCTCAAACCCGCTAAAATCAATTGGAACGAATTGGCGGTGAAGTATAATTCTTATGCCAACAGCACAAAAGATTCACGCGTGGCAGACAGTCAGTGGAACTATCTGATGATTCTACTGCTGATGAACACTCTTGCTGATACCAACCCATATAGCGTCAAATATTTTTCACCGATCAATTTTGAGACCTATTATCCCGATGCTTACATTGTCTCTGAAAATAATGAACGCGTCCCTCTGATTGACGGTGAGCCCGAAATCATCACTCCACGCACAGTCCCCAACACCACCACCAATCCAACTCCTACAGCCGTCGGCTGGATAATCCTGGGGCTTTCAGTCCTCGCCACTCTCCTTGACCTTTTTACTAAAACAGATATTCCCGGACGTATAATTGACATTCTTTTTTGGGTTATTCTGACGGTAGGCGGTTTTTTTATTCTATTCTTAACTTATGCTCCATTTCATTACGGCGGTAACTGGAGTTGGCCACTTATAGTCTTCAACCCCCTTGCTTGGATACCCGTCGTAATTTTTAGGAATAATAAATCAATTCTCAGCTGTGTTTGGGGGGTTTACGCTTCCATCTTGATTTGTTTTGCCTTCTTTATCGATGCAGTTACAGAAACCGTGATTTTCATGTGGATTCTCATTGCGATTGCATTTGCCATCAGATGCGCTTGGCATTGCTTCCGGGACGTCTTTCCAAACCATCGTATTAACATATTTTAACACAATTTTGACAAGCTCACTCACCCTATTTTTGTAATTTTGCCTTCCGTTTGAATTTATAAGTTAGATTAACCAAACATACAACATGAAATCTGTAATACGACTTATTTTAGCCTTTTCAGCCGTGTTATTGTTTCACGGCACTTCGTTAGGTAATAGCAGCTTAACCACATGGTATGCAAATACCACATGTGTAGTGAAATCTACAGACTCCTCTCAAGGGTTGGTGTATGTAAGTGATAAAAACACTACCCCAAAAGATGAGGAATATCAAGAGGAAGTGTCCGTGACCAATCACACTTCTAAACAAAATACCAGTGATACTGCCCCCGGCAATTTTAATGTTACTTTTTATTTGAAGGCAAAACCTGCCGAAGGTTATAAATTTGAAAAATGGGTGCGTAATGGAGAAACAATCAGCACTCAGGCAAATTATACTTGGACTTACAGTCACTCTACAGGGACTCAAGACCCTAACAGCACTGCCGGCATATCGACTACTGTGACAGCATACTTCATCCCTGATAACGACGTCAGCACTGAGGTAAATATTCCCGCTGGATATATTACATTGGATCCCATCGCCCCTCATGTAGGAGATATGGTAACCGCTTCAACATTTGTCAAACCTATTCATAATATCAATGGTAACCCAGAGGCTACCAGCAATAAAAATGTGATGATGGAGTTTGACCATTGGGAAGACGACAAGGGAAATAATCTTGGCACTGATGAGACCATCACATTCAAGGTGGAACGGGAAATGACCCTTAAAGCTATCTTCCGAGAGATCGGAGAGATTCCCAGACCCGGGAAATATTACCGCGTTAGAAACGCATGGAACCGAGTGCTGACTGTGGCCGGAAATTATTCTGTCTCTGTAACCGGTCCTAGGGAATTACCCCAGACATTATTGCGCTGGGCCCTCCCTTTAGACCACAATTATGACGATTTCCACACCAGTGCCGCCAATAATGATTTCTATGTGACTGATGCTATTGAGCCTATTTGTCCTGAATCTGAACCCGGAACCATTTTCTATATCGAGGAAGGCACTTTAGACAATGCTCAGAACCCTACCACTGTTCGCCAAGTAAGTTTGACCGGTCAAGATGTAAATACTTATAATCTGATGAAGCAACGTTTCAACGTTGTGAAGATGAACGAAAGCAATTTCCCCGGTTATCTTGGTGTTACAGCCACTATAGCGGGCCAAAATTGCGGTCTGAAGACAGTAAATCGTGATAATCAAGCATGTGTAAACCTCTCCGGCTTCCAAGACACCAGTCTTGACGGTGCCCTTGCAATTCAGCCTATTGACGAGGAGCACGTGGATTACTTCTGGTTTGGTGCGAGCCCCGATGAAAAAATGTTCTTTGATGGCAGATGGTGGACCACAATGTATACCACATTCCCTTATAAATGTTATGAGCCTGATGGTGTCGAGGCATATTATCTGAAGGAAGCTTTCGACGAGAACGGCACTGCCTACGTGATGGCACAAGAACTGGAAGGTGGAAATGTACCTGCCCATACCGCCGTTCTGCTCAGATGCAGGAGCATCTATTCTAAAGAGAACCGCCTCATTCCTCTGGATCCGGACCAACCTATGGCACTCGGTCTTGAAGAGAATCTGCTGAAAGGCGTCCTTCAGCTTTATGAAAATGAAGATGGCACAAAAGGTAGAGAGGCTTATGACGACAGCACAATGAAGGTGTTCGGATTTAACCAAGACGGTGAAGTTGGTTTCTACTCCACTCCGGATCCGGATAGCGAGGTGCTTCTGACATTGCCGGCAAACCGTTGCTATCTTGACACTACCTTAATTCCTGAACCGGAAGAAGAAGGCACCACCCGCGATGCTTTCAAGCTTACCACATACGACATCCTCACCGGCATCAAATTCGTGCCGGCAACTCAGGAAAACACCGATGAGGTAATCTTCGACGGCGCTCCGATCTACGACCTCATGGGCCGCAGAATCCGCAATCCCCAGCCGGGCACCATCTATATCGTGAATGGCAAGAAATTGGTTTGGAGATAATAAATCAGAGATCAATACCCTAAGACTAAAACTATACCGATAATCAACATGAAAAAATTCAAAGCCCTTCTTTCCGCTATTCTCGTGGGCGCCGTGGCGTTCTCGGCATCCGCACAAGAGAAGCTCATCGAAGGTTATTTTAGAGTTCAAAATGCCGGAAACGGCCAATTTATCGAGGTTACCGGCCCGTTTGACGCCTCCGCTTCTCTTGACGAAGAAACCGCTAAAGGGAGAGCCGGCGCCGTAATTTACCTTTCCGCCGTGCAGGACGGCGACTCATACCTCCTCACGAGCTTGAGCAGCCAGGGTATCGACGTTGTGAAAGACGAAGTGCCTGCCGACAGCTATTTCGATGTGATAATTGAGGCCCTCAACTATGGCGGCGACCCTGTTCAAGCACTCATTCGCCAAGGATTCAACAAGGGATACACCTCAATTGCCCGTGCAACAGTCGGTTTCGTATTCATGTTTGTTGCCACAGCTCTCGAGGGTTACACACAGGATGAAAGCGGCATGGTACGCTGGAGTTATGAAAATGTAGCTAAAGACTTCAACCGAGAGGTAACAGCCGTTCTTGATCTCGGCATACGCATGAAACCTGTGCCCGGAAAGGAGAACACCATGCAGCTCTACTTCGACGTGCCGTCGCTCCAGCCGGCCGTTGATTGGTATACCGCTGAAGACACTGAGGAACACAAAGTGCGCAAAGCCACTTTCGAAAGCGCCATGGATGCCATGAGCTTCTACCTTTCGGCCAACGGCAAAGGAATCAATCTGGAAACCTTCCTCCCTGCCGATGTGGCGATGCTCAAAGATTGGGGCTATGATATCGTTGCCCAATTCCCCGAAGCAGTTGTAACCGACGATGCCGGTAATCAATCCGTAGAACTCTCGTTCCGTCAGATTTTCGCCGACGCCGATCTGCTCTTCAACTGGGTGAAGATGGTTGCATACTATATGCTCAACCCCGACAATGACCCCCACGGTCTCTCCAGCCTCGGTTATGGCTTCGTGGCAGATGCCATGCAGGAGAACTATCTCGCAAGCCTCTTGATGCAATATATGCACCGCGTGCAGCCCGGCCAGAGAATTTATCTCATCAACGGCCGCGTCTACAACGATGAAGGGAATGTATCGACCGTTGGCACGCATTGGGATGCAGCCGACAACACGCTCGGCTTTGCCGAAGATGTGGAAATGGGAATCGCTGCCGAAAACGGCCAGTGGGTGCTTTATCCTATCGACAACGAGACCAACATTTTCCAACCCGCACTCTCTCTCGTGGTATCAGGCAACAGCTACAGTGGTATCTGCGATGCATTCTATTTCGACTTCCCGGTATCGGCTGAAGGAACTGGCGTGAAATTCCAGACCGTAAGCAATATCCAGAGCACCAACATCAACAGCCGTGCGCTCTCTTCATCCTCTGTAAGCTATGTAGAGCTTGAAGACCTCGGCGACAACGTGCCCGCAGGAACTCCGTTTATCATCACCGCCGACGATGTAAACGTGAAATTGAAAATCCGCGACGGAAGCTACACTCTCAAGCCGCTTGCCGCCGATGCAGCCGCTGCCAAACTCTCGGCAGAAGAAGCTTATCAGCTGCGCAAGGTGCGTAAGTTGGCTAATGAGTCTACGGACGGCCTCAAAGGTGTCTATTTCGAGACATCAACCGGTCTCTCAGACTTCGGCGAGAATATTTATCCCTTCTCAATCGGCGTTGTAGGAAATTCGAGCCACATGGTGTTCAGCAACTCAGGAGAAGAGACTCTTCCGGCAAACTCAGTACTCTATACATCATCCGAACCTCTGAGCAACGACATGCTGGTGGTTGGTCAGCCGCAATCCGACATACCCACCGCAGTTGAGACTATCGACAGCGAGGAAGCCCAGGATGGCGTATTCTTCAATCTGCAGGGTGTTCCTGTAAGCAACCCGCAACCGGGTCAAGTTTACATCCACGCCGGCAAGAAGGTTCTCGTGGTAAGATAAGATCTAAACTTCTATATAATTCGGGGGCTGTGTCATGGTTGATATTGACACAGCCCCCGGCTTTTATGTATTATCCTCAGCAGTGCAGGCACTCCGGACACCAGTGCCCTCCGCGCAAAATGAGTCGCGGCGTGGCCATGAACTTATGCCCTTCCGCACACTCCCACTGCACCGGCGAATCAAGACTGAACGAACCCTCCCAGGCTTCGTCATCATCTACGAGACGGCCTCCGCGATGGGCGGCCACTCTCCGGCAGTCTTCAATCGTGATGTCGGCGTCTGCCTTGGAGTCGTCATACCCATGGTCCAGCGGAACGGGCTCCTCTGAAGGCCGGCTCAGGTCAAATTTATCCCATCCGGGAATCTGCGCACGCTCTTCACGGCTCCCGAAGAATGCGTTGATTCGGTCTTCACAATCGGTCCGACGCACCCAATCAAGCGTGCCGTAATCAGGCGTGAGCGCAACCTTTTTCATCATCCGTTTCACCACAAACGGGGGCGCGAGCGGAGCAAGCTTAACCCACGCCGGCGCCTTCTTGACCATCTTTTTGAAATACTCCTCCACCTCCTCATTCTCTCTGAAGGGAACCAGCTTCTCCAGCCGGTCGGAATCGAGATACCAGCAGCCATGGAAGTTGCGGGTGGCAAACCAATCGGTCTCGAAGATCTTCTCCGGGGCGGGACTCCCCACGGCACCGAGTATCAGTTTCTCAAACTCATAATTGGTGAGCCGGTATGGAGCGCCGCTTCCTATATTGTAGAAGTTACGCCAGAACTCTTCGGGCACATTTTCGCCGCAAAGCGCAGCCATGAGGTTGGCGCTGTCTTCCACCGTTGCCCACTCGAGCACGCCTCTCAGCGGCACATGAAAGGTTATGGGGTCCGAGCCTCTCAGGAAGAGGCCGGGATGCAGTATCCCGCTCTGGCGCAAACTGGCCCAGCGTTTCAGCCCGCTTTCCGCCACCACTCTCTCTGCAAGGATCTTGGAGAGCCCGTAATGGTCAAACTTTGACGGCATTAGAGGATCGCCCGTTCGTCCCCAATGATGGGGCTCCATACGGTCCGACATCTGGGCCACGCTCCCTATATAGACCAAGGCCACGGCCTCAGGATCAGGGCTTTCTTTAATCGCATTTACTATATTGCGTGTACCTTCTACGTTGACTTTCAGAGTCTTTTCAGGATATCTGTCGGCCATCGGCGACACCATTCCGCCCATGTGGAGCACCAACGTGGCGTCTCCCAAGGCCTCGCGTACGGCGTCTAGCTCGAGAAGATCGCCCCAAACAACAGCAACGCGTTCGTCCTTGAGATAAGGGGCCATCATCTTCCGGTTTTTCTTGCTCGGCCTCACCAGGAGTCTCACGCGGCAATTGCCACGCTTCAATATGGCATCAAGCGAGGCTTTCCCCATCACTCCGGTAGCTCCCGTTATAAATACACTCTTCATATTCAATTCGTTACGCTGATATCGATAATATTCCCCTTTAAAGAAACTGAGGGGAGGTTTCGTGCTTGCAAATTTAGTCAAAATTCATTTGGCAACCAAGAGCCCATTTTTACTCCACTTTCTTATCATATTGATTTTTCGGCACTTTCACATTGGAATTTGGTCCATTCAGTTTTTTTCATTATTATTGTAGTTTATATAGGGTAAACCGCAGGATTTTTGAAAGAGTATTTGATATGAAAAGAATGGCAATTTTCGCAAGTGGCAACGGCTCCAATTTCGAAGCTTTGGTCAACGCATACCGCGATGGGAAACTTCAGGCCGAACCCGTTCTTTGTGTAACCGACAAGCCAGGCGCCGGTGTGGTGGAGCGTTCCACCCGACTCGGTGTTCCCCTCTTGCTACTCACCCCTTCCCATTTCGCCTCAAAGAGGGAATTCGAACTCTATATCTTGCGCTATCTCGATGAGTATGATGTCGACTTCATCTGCCTTGCCGGATATATGAGATTGGTGGGCCCCACATTGCTTGAAGCTTTCCCGCGGAGCATCATCAACATCCATCCCTCCCTCCTTCCCGCATACAAGGGCCGCGACGCCATCCGCCAAGCTTTTGACGCCGGAGAGAAGACGTTCGGTGTAACTGTTCATTTTGTGGATGAAAACTTGGATTCAGGCGAAATTATAGCCCAGGATTCATTTACTTTTGACGGCGACGATTTCGACGCTCTCGAAACAAAAGTGCACCAAGTTGAGCACAAGCTCTTTCCCGAAGCAATCAACAGGGTGATTAAAGAGTTGTAAATATAGTTTGGATAAATCAGAGATAAGGTACGAAAAGACCTGTTCCGTATGAAAAGATTGTTATGCCGATTGTTTTTTATCCTGGCAACCGTCATCCCGCTCAGAGCCCAGGAAGCAATCGAAAATATAGAAGTTGTTGAGATAACAGAGCCGGTAACCGAGGTAACGGCACCTGAATCTTCAGCAACCGAAGAAGAAACCGACATATTCGTAGACGCAGAAGTTTCTGAGGTCTCCGAAGATCTCGAATCAAGCCTCTCCCCTCTCCCTGACGTTCCTCCGGTGCGCGAGGAGTCTCCGGTGCTGAAGTTCAAGCCGAAGCAGCTCATCGCGCCGCTGTCGCTTTTCGCCGTGGGAGCCGCCGGCGTATATTGGGGCTCGTTCAAGAAGCTGAACGTCAAGATCCGCGACGGGTTCACCGACCTCCGCAAAGACCATAAAATCAAAATAGACGATTATTTCCAGTATCTGCCGGCAGCCGCTTACTTGGGGCTGGCGCTATATAAGAAGCGCAAACTGGACTTTCGCGAACGCCTCGCCGTCGGTATCACTTCGTATCTGGCTATGACCGCTCTGGTCAACATCTCGAAATACTCCTTCCGCGAAAAGCGTCCCGACCACCATGCGCGCCATTCCTTTCCATCCGGCCATACGGCCACAGCCTTCACCGGCGCGGAATTGATACGCCATGAATTCGGCTGGGGCATCGGCAGCGCCGCTTACGTGGTGGCTACCGGGGTGGCGTTCCTCAGATTATACAACGGGCGCCATTGGCTCAACGACGTCATCGGCGGCGCAGGAATCGGTATCCTGTCGGCACGCATCGGCTACTGGATGCTCCCCCTCTACCGCAAATGGTTCAAGTGGGACAAGAATCCCGCCAATCCCGTCACCATGGCTGTGCCGTCGGTTTCAACCGAGGGTGTCGCCCTCAATATGACGATGATTTTCTGAATTATTATTTTATTTTTATTCATTTCTATTTTTAACTCGCGCCGGTTAAAAATACACTCTTTTTGTATATTTTTATCTAATTTTTAAAATTTTTTCAATTTTATTTAAAAATTTTTTTGAAAATTACATAATAATTTATAAATTTGCTTCGTATTTATATAAGAAATGAATGCTCATTTCTGCATAAATACATAGAAAAATGCTTTTATCTTGACAAGATTGAAGATATTTCACTATATTATGCAACAGTTAACAACCTTTTGAAGAAACCTTACTCTATCTAACTTATACTACGAAAAAAGAAGTTTTAAATCCTGCAAATTGAAGGCTGGCGGTAAAAAAGGAAGTAGAAGCAGTCAGTGGTAAAAAATCCGGCAGTCATTTTTAGGAGAAAGCTTGACCTGAATGTGGATGTTCTCCACAGGAAGTTTCTCGACGAGAGCATCGCATGAAGGTAAGAATATCGGTAAAAAAGTCGTAAAAGTTCTCCAATTTAGATGACGAGAGCCCTCCGCGATGGAGGGCTCTCGCCGTGTATTCTCACAATGTTTTTCCTATCCCTTCTCAGCAGCAGTGGCCGCCTTCACATCCGCCCTCGCAGCCTTCGCCGCAGGAATCATGATGGCAACCGCAGCCGCAGCCGTGAGACTGCAGGGCGGCTATCTCTTCGGGGGTGGCGTCGCGCACTTCCTTTATCTCTCCGTCAAACTTTACGGTGAGACCGGCGAAAGGATGGTTGAAATCCATCTCCACATCTTTCTCGCCTATCGAGAGCACCTTACCCTGCACCTGGAAGCCTTCCTCGGTCATCATCGGGAGCATAGCGCCGACCTTCACGGCGTCGGCAAGCTGGCCGTCGCGCATGAAGAGCTCCTTGTCGAGTTTGATCACATTGTCGTCGAAGCGCTCGCCGAAAGCCACCTCTGCCGGCAGCGTCACGGAGAACTTATCGCCGGCCGAGAGACCGCGCATGGCGGCTACCAACCCGGGCACCACGTCGTGGCTCAGACCGTAGACCATCACATCGGGATGGTCAGCCGGGGTCTCAAAAAGCAGGTCGCCGTTGGCGTCATTATAAAGCTTATACGAATATGCTACGAATTTTCCTTCTTCTACTTTTGCCATATCTTTCTTTGTATCAATTAATTGGTTTCTTTTATCTTAAATCTTATCATTCTGGTTCTATTCTTCAACTACTCCTGCCAGGCCATCTCGTCACCCTCGTCTTCTTCCTCGGGGTGTTTGAGCTCATATTGCTGCTGAGGCACCTGAATGTTGAAATAGAATCCCTTTGCCGGGCTCCGGTGCTTGATGGTTCCGTCAGGCTGCACCTTCAGATAGTCGAATCCCGGTTCGATATAATCCATATCTACAGCCTCATAGCCGAGGAGTTGCACCATATCGTATTCATGCATCGGATAGATCACATACCACGCATTCTCCTCGTCGTCGCCCGTGCCGGTGCTCTTGATGGCACCCAAAAGATGCTCCAGACGATATTCCCAGATTTTTGCCGACATATCTTTGCGGCGTTCTTTGAGCACATGCACCAGGAATGACATCTGGCGCAGGTCAAACGGATTGTCGAGCAGCGCCTTCTCGGCATATTTGCGTATGGTGTCGATTTCGGCCTTCGAATGCTCCGTCTTGAGGCGCAGGCTGTCGGTCATACTGCTGTAGGGCGAGGTGCGGTAAGGGTCATAATCTTCCTGAAACATATATCCCAGATAGAGATAACGAAATTCCTCCTGCGTCATGGTGGTGTCGTTACGCTGATATTTCGCCATGAGTTTCGGGAAGTAGTATTTCCCCGAAGGATCGAGTGTGGCTGTGCGGATTTCGTCAAGGTCGGGTTTCTCCACCGAAATCTTCGCCAATCCGGTCTGCGAACCTTTAGCTTTCTCCTTATCCTTCTTTGCACCCTGCGACGCGCTAATGGCCACATCGCGGGTGGCCTGCGTCACACTCCGGTTGCCGGTCGCGGTGCTGCGCCGCGTAGTTTTCTTCTTTGTGGTTGCCGTTGTGGTTGCTTTGGTGCGCTTGCGCTTCCGTGCAGCCTCCATGTTTATCGGTGCCAGGAAAGCGAATGCCAGACACAGGCATATCGCCACTCTGCCGATTTTACATAAATTATATCTTTTCATCTTATTCAAATCTGAGCGTCATCGGGAGTATAACCCGCGATGAGCAACACAAAAACAAGTCCGATCTGCATCACCGTCACTGCCACCGGGAATCCCTTGGCGAGAAGATAGGTGAAGAAATTCCCCGAGCTCAGCTCCACTCCCCTTCCGGCCGGAGTGTTGCTGTAAAGAAGGAAGCCGAAGAAGGCACCTACCGCCACTGCGATGATCATTATCCCGTAAAGCATGCTGATTGAAGAGGCCACGGTAAATCCCAGAAGGCCGATGGCCAGCCCCACAACAGCTCCTCCCAGAAGGTAACCCATCCCGCGCACCTGGCTGCGGACCCGGGCACTCTGGAGCATCGTGGCAAGCATAACCACCACCGTGATGCAGAGCCAGGAGATGAGCATGTTGTTGTTGATCGGGAGCCATGACACTCCGTCGGTATTGCAGAAACTGAAGCAGAACAGCCCTATGAACGCCAATGCCGGCGAATAGAACGGACGCGTGAAAAGCGATCCTATCGAGGCCATCCAAAGCAGGATGCTTACTATCAGCAGGAAAATACTCATATTTTTATAACGTTATTTTAAAGTTTTTAGTAACCCGGCAGAGCCTTCGGCAATCTCTAAAAAATGTTAAAGTTTCATCAGTTTTTCGGTCTCTATTTCTCTTTATCCTTTCTGGCATTCATCTCCGGATATGAGATGCGGGTGTGATAGATGTTCCCCAGGCGTTTTATGAAGGTGCGCTTAATGGTCTCTATGTCGCGGAATGAGATGGGAGCTTCCTTGAACATCCCGTCGGCCACCTGCCCGTCGATAATCTTGTTCACCAGATTGGTGATAGATTCCTGCGAATAATCCTGAAGGCTGCGCGAGGCTGCCTCCACGGCGTCGGCCATCATCAGGATGGCAGTCTCCTTGGTCATCGGATCGGGTCCCGGGTATTGGAAATCTTCCTTGCGCACGTTCTCCATCCCTCTTTCGTTCACCGCGGTGGTGTAGAAATATCGTGCCATACCCTTTCCGTGATGCTGGCTGATGAAATCACGTATCACTTTCGGCAGCTTGTTGCTTTTGGCCAGAGCCAGCCCGCAAGAGATGTGGGAGATTATCTTCTTGGCGCTCGTCTCGGGGTCAAGCCCGTTGTGAGGGTTCACTCCGTGTTGATTCTCGGTGAAAAACGAAGGGCTCTCGAGCTTACCGATGTCGTGGTAGAGCGCCCCGGTTCGCGTAAGCAATGTATTGGCCCCGATGGCCAGAGCGGCCTCGGCTGCAAGGGTCGACACCTGCACGGAGTGCTGGAAGGTGCCGGGAGCGTCTTGAGCCAACCTCCGCAGCAACGGATTGTTGATGTCGCTCAATTCCACAAGCGTTACGTTTGATGTGAAACCGAATATCTTCTCTATCACGAGGATGAGGATGTAAACGAAACTCAACACTATGGCATTGATGGCAAAGTAGGCATACACGTGATAGTTGATGCCGCTCCAGGCCCCCTCGCGCACAAGCTGCAGCGCCGTGTAGGCCACACAGTATGTCACGAATGTGATGACGGCAGTCTGCAGCAGCTGCGAGCGCTTGGTGAGCTGCGTGATGCTCAACGCGGCAAAGATGCCCACCAACGCCTGCATTATTATGAACTGCTGGGGGAAGGTGGCCACGAGCGAGGTGATGAGCACAGTCGCAAGCAGGGAGATGATGGCGGTGCGGGAATCGAAAAACACCATCACCACCACAGGCACCGCGGCAAACGGCACCATCGACAACCCCCCGGGCACAAACTCGAACATCAGGATGCCGAACACCACGAAGAGCGTGATGTAGACCACCAAAAACGACATCTGCTTGAGCGAGTCGTAGAATTCGGGCCTGTAATGGCTCAGGTAAACATACAGCACAAGAAGCACAAGGAAGATGATAACCCCGCGCCCGAGATAGTAGAACACCTGCGTCTCCTCGTGGTCGTCAAGCTCGTCGAGCATCTTCATATAAGTCTGCAGATTGGTGTAGACTTGCGGCGTAACGATCTCTCCGCGGTCCACGATCCTCTGCCCCTGCTTTATCACTCCCAATGCGGCCGTTACCTCCTGAAGTTCCTGCGTGCGGAATTTCTGATCGAACACAGAGTCGATCACCACGTTGGGGTTGATGGCCGAATGAAGCGCACGGGCCATCGGCGTCGTGAGCGCGCTTTCGTCGGCTCCTTTGAGTCGGGTGTAGGCAGAGTCTATGAAAACGAATGCCTCTCCGGCGGTCAGCATCGGAGCCACGTCGCGCTCCACGATTATCGAAGGGTCGGAGGCGTCGGCCACTCTTACCCGCATCTGCTCAAGCCCGTCGAGCGAGTTCTCGAGATCGGAGTCCATCACGCCGTCGCGATACACCTGCGCCAGCAGAGACGACAGGATGGTGAGATCGGTGCGCGATATCGTGCCTGACGCACTGTCGGTGAGAGCTTTCATCAAGTTGGCCTGGTTGGCTATCGCCACTTCGTCTATCCTTTTCACAAACGGGATGAAGTTGGCGTTGATGCTGTCGCGCTTCGCCGCTATGGAAGCCGAGTCGCGGAGCACGGGCACGTCGAATTCCGCCGTCAGCAAGGGGTATTTCCACGGCTGGTTCACTTCGTAACTGTATGAGTTGTGGTCCACTCTCGGCATCACGGCCAGCATCACGGCTATCGCACCCGCCATAAGGCAGATGCGCACCAATCCTCTGAACCAAGCACTCGTTTTAGCTTTCATTTTTGCGTAGATATTGTCCTATTTTAGCTTTGGCCCGCGCCGTAACTGCATATCCTATCCAGTCGCTCTCCGGATGGCGGTTGGCGGCCGTGATTATCTCCACCTGGTCGCCGCTGTCGAGCTCATGCGACAACGGCTTGAGTTTGTGGTTTATCTTCCCGGCGATGCAATGTTCTCCGATGTCGGTGTGGATGGCATACGCCAGATCAAGCACCGTGGAGCCTTTCGGAAGGCGTTTCACCTCCCCGCGGGGGGTAAACACGTAGATCTCTGACGTGAAGAGGTTGAGCCTGATGGTGTCAAGGAAGTCGAGAGATGTCGGCTCCGGATGGGCCAGAATATCCTTTATGGTACCCATGCACTTGTCGAGAGCCGATTCCGGGCCGCCAATCCCTTCCTTATATTTCCAGTGGGCGGCATATCCCAGCTCGGCGATATCGTCCATCTTGCGCGAACGTATCTGCACCTCCACCCACTTCCCTTTCGGGCCCATGGCCGTGAGATGAAGAGCCTGGTAGCCGTTGGCTTTCGGCGACGACACCCAGTCGCGGGTCCGCTCCGGATGGAGGGTATAGCCGTCGGTGAAGATGCCGTATATCTTGTAGCACAGCAGCTTCTCCATAGCCTCGTCGTCGTTCTCGAAAATCACACGGATGGCATATACGTCATACACCTCGTCAAACCCTATGTTCTTCTTATGCATCTTGTTCCAGATGCTGTAGGCACTCTTCACCCTGGTTCGGATCTCATACTTGAGGCCGGCCGCGTCGAGTTTCTCTTTTACCGGAGCGATAAATTCCTCTACAATCGCCTTTCGCTCCTCTTCGGTGGCCTTCAGCATCTCCTTGATCTCGGCATATTCCTGAGGATGCTCGTAGCGGAACGCGAGGTCTTCAAACTCCGACTTGATCTTATGCAGGCCGAGCCGGTGAGCCAGGGGGGCATAGATGTAGAGCGTCTCTCCTGCCACTTTCAGCTGCTTCTCGGGGCGCACGAACTGTAGGGTGCGCATATTGTGGAGCCTGTCGGCCATCTTCACCAACACCACCCGGATGTCTGTGCTCATCGAGAGCAGAAGGTTGCGGAAGTTTTCAGCCTGCGCCGTTGAGCGCGCGTCCATAATCCCGCCCGAAATCTTCGCCAGCCCTTCCACGATGGCCGCTATCTTGTCGCCGAAATTGTCTGCTATGTCGTCGCGGGCATAGTCTGCATCCTCGAGCACTTCGTGCAGCAGGGCCGAGCAAATCGAGGTGGAGCCGAGTCCGAGCTCCGATATCACGATTTTGGCCACAGCCAGAGGGTGCAGGATATAAGGCTCCCCGCTGCGGCGACGGCGCCCGCGGTGTGCCTCCCGCGCGAACCGGAATGCCCTCTCTATCACCTCCACCTTACGCCGGTGGTTGCTCGCCAGATATGCCGCCACCACATCGCGGTAGGCCGCATCGATTATGCGGTCTTCCTCTTGCGGGCTCATCGGCCAGGGGTGTTCTGAGTGCATCCTTTTCGCTCTTTTTATCTGCTGACCACCCCGGGCTCCCGCATCACAGGCGCCCGGGTTGCAGCGGTTTTATCGGTTTACCACCACCTTGAAGGTGCGGTTGGTGCCATCGGAATATTTCGTCACCTTGAGATAGATGCCATTCTGCGGACGCTCTACCTTAAGGCCGGAGAGGGTGTACCACTCTTCGCTTACTATATCCACGGCTTCCAGGTCTGATTTGATCTCCTCCACACCGTTCACCACGTTCTTGTTGATGATCAGCACGTAGGAGTTGGCCGGGATGGTCACTTTGCCGGCGGCAACGTCGAAGCTCGGCTCGGTGCCGTAGCTCTTCGATGCGATGCTGTAGTCGGCGGGATTGGTCGAGGCAAAGCTGGTGCTCATCGTGAGCTCCTTGTCCACCTGCGGATTTACGAGCAGGTGAAGCTCCTTCCCGGCTGCCGACGAATGGAAATAGCGGCCAAGCACCCAGCCTGAGAAGTTGAGCGACGAAGACGCCGACTCGCTGAACAGCTCGGGATTGCTGAGGCGTATGCCGATGAGCTCGCAATAGCTGTCGTAGAGACCGCGGCGGTCGGGCACATCATAGTAGCTCCACAATACCGGCTTCGGGCTGGTGTTGTTGCCGCCCTGAGCGTCCTTGGTGTTGGTGTTGTTGCCGAGTTCTGAGAATTGCCATATCATATGTGCGCCGGGAGCCATCAGCATCTGCGCTGCGGCCGAGCCGAGCCTGCGCATCGAGAGCGACAGGTCGCCCTTTATCCCCTGCACGCCGCTTACTTCCTGGGCGTAGGCAAGCCGCTGCTCGTCGTGGCTCTCGAGGAAGCTCACGGTCGAGCCCCAGGTCCTGCTGTTCTTGGTGGCAAGCATCGCGTTGAGCGAGGCGTTGGATGAATTTCCCTGGGCAAACTGACAACCCTGATAGTTGAGCTGCACCCAGTTGAGCTGCCCGAAGGCTGCCATTTCATTCTCTTCCTGAGCTCCGGCGAAGTTTTCGTTGATAAAGATGCAGTTGGGATTGACCTCCAGCATCGCCAGCTGGATATCGCGCATATTCTGGACGCGCGACTTGTTGTAGGCATTCGTGGCGCCGTCGCCGTTGTTGGCATAGGAGTCATTGTTCCCCAGACCTTTCACCAGGTCGAAGCGGTAGCCGTCAACGTGGTATTCCTTCATCCAATATTGCACGGCGTCTTTCCACTGCTGCCTTACCAGAGGATGGCCCTGGTTCCAGTCGTTGAGCACACTGTAGGCGTGAGGGGCGGTGGCATTGTACATCGGATTCGACCCAACGGGATACATCTGGTACCAAGGATGCTGCCAGTCGCTCTGATTGAACACCATATCGAGCACCACGGCGATTCCGGCCTCGTGGCAGGCGTTGATGAAGGTCTTGTAATCCGCGGGGGTGCCGTAAGCCTTGTCGGGAGCGAAGTAGAAGTTGGGATTGTAGCCCCACGAGTTGTTGCCGTTGAACTCGCATATCGGCATAAGCTCGATGCAGTTCACACCAAGTTTCTTGAGATACGGCAGCTTCTCCAGTGCCTTCTTCAATGTTCCGTTACCTCTGGCCTCGCCTTCGTTGCCGGTGAAGTCACGGAGCAGAAGCTCGTAGACGATCAGGTTATCCTTGTCGGCCGGAGTGAAGTTGTCGTCGGTCCATTCGAAGTCGTTGATGTTCCCCTGATATACGGCCAGCGATACGTTGTTCCCCGGGATCTTGTTGGTGGGATAAGCCGGCAGGTTGGGGAAGACTGTCGATGAGATATATTTGTCGTTCGAGGGGTCAAGTATAAGCTTGGCATACGGATCGCCCACACGTGTGCTTCCGTCTACAAGATAATAGTAGATGTACTGCTTGGTGGGGTCGATATTCGGGACTGTGAGCCAGAAATAGCGCTGGCCGTTATAGTCTTGATACGACATCAGATAATCGTCGGAAGTCTCAAAGTCGTTCCAGCTTCCCACCATCATCACCCCTCTCTTCTCGGGGGCTGCGATACAGAAGGTCACACTGCCGTCGGCGTTTGCCACTGCGCCCATCTTGGGCACACCGCCGGGATAGTTGGCCTGTGGAGAACCGGCTGTCAGCGTAAGTGTCATCTGCTGCGATTTGCGCGTGCCGTCGGGGAGCACGGCGTTGCCGTAGATGTTGTAGCGGCCCGGCTCGATGAAATGATATTCGGCCGTGAGGGTTTTGGCATTCTCGGCTTTCGCTATGTCTTCTTTGCCGTTTATGTTGATTGTAAGCGTGGCTTCCTCAGTGGAGGCAAGTGTGAAAGTCACGTTGCTGGTCTCGTCGGTCATCACGGTGTCGTCGCCAAGGCTTGAAGTCAGTTGCACCTGCAGGCCGCCGTCAAGCACGTCCACGAATATATCGCCATTGGAGGCTGTCTTACCTTCCAGGCTTTTGTCGGCCGTGCGGAAAACGAAGGCCAGCTTGGTGATGGTCTGGTTGGCAGGCACTCCGTAGTAACTCCTGATGTCGCCGATATAGAGGCTGTAGAGGTTCTCGCCCTCGTAGGTCATCAGGTATTTGGTGGAGTTGTCGCCCCACGTCGGAGCATACTTCCAGTCGCTCGGGCCGGTGGAGGTGGTGAGCAAGACACCGGTGTGGGCGTAGATCTGCGTGCTCGGCGGAAGGTCCGCGAGCTTCTTGTTACCCTGGTCCGCGTGGAAGTAGATGGTTAGATTCTGGGTGCTCTCCTGCACCACACCCGGAGATGTGGTCACTTGCGCCTGGGCTCCCACCCATGCCAAGAGCAGGCTGATAATGAGCATGATTGAGTTTCTTCTCATGGTTCTGTTTTTATTAGTTAAACCCTTTGTTAATTTCTTTTTTAGTATCTCTTGTTCCCTTTTTTCAGAGGGCGTTATTCCTTCGCGGCGTCTTCCGGGCTTTCGGATTCTGCCAATCTCGCCTCAAACTCGGCGTCTGCCTCCTTCTCGCGATGCTCATAGGCATCCACGATGCGCTGAACAAGCGGATGACGCACTATATCTTTCTTCTGATAGTCAATCATCCCGATCCCCTTCACTCCGCGGAGAATGCGGATTGCCTGCAGCAGGCCGCTCTGCACCGTGCGCGGAAGGTCAATCTGCGAGGTGTCGCCCGTCACGATCATCTTTGCGTTCATACCAAGGCGCGTCAGAAACATTTTCATCTGATGCTTGGTGGTGTTCTGGGCCTCGTCGAGGATGATGATCGAGTCGTTGAGCGTACGCCCGCGCATGAAGGCCAACGGTGCTATCTGGATGGTGTCGCTCTCCATATACTCCTTCAGCTTCAGAGCCGGGATCATATCTTCGAGCGCATCGTAGAGCGGTCGCAGATATGGATCGATCTTATCTTTCATATCGCCCGGGAGAAAACCGAGTTTCTCGCCGGCTTCCACCGCAGGGCGGCTCAGCAGGATGCGCTTGCACTGACGGTTTTTCAGCGCGGCCACGGCCAGGGCTATGGCGATGTAGGTCTTACCCGTTCCCGCAGGACCGAGAGCGAACGTGAGGTCGTTCTGGTGAAAACTCTTCACCATCAGAGCCTGGTTGTGGTTGCGCGGCGATATCGGCTTCCCGTTCTGACCGAAGATTATCACCCCTTCGGCAGCAACCGACTTCGGGGGGTCGCCCTTCACGATGTCGATTATATCCTCGTCGCGCAGTTTGTTGTATTTCACGGCGTGGCTCTCTATCTTGCGGATTTTCGCCTCGAATTCCGCTGTCTCGGAGTCTTCGCCTATCACCTTTATCACATTGCCGCGCGCCGCGATCCTCAACTTCGGGAAGAGGTTGCGCAGCAGGCTTATGTTGGCGTTGTTCACCCCATAAAACGTCTGGGGGTCAACCTGTTCGATTATTACTGTTCTTTCTATCATCCTACACTTCCTTCAAGTGTTATCTGAAGCAACTTTTGTGCCTCAACCGCAAACTCCATCGGAAGCTTGTTCATCACTTCCTTTGCGTAGCCGTTCACGATCAGAGCCACAGCCTCCTCCATCGGGATGCCGCGCTGACGGCAATAGAAAAGCTGCTCCTCGTTGATTTTCGAGGTCGTGGCCTCGTGTTCAAGCGTGCTTTCGTCGTTTTGCACGTCTATGTAGGGGAAGGTGTGGGCCCCGCAGCGGTCGCCCATCAAAAGCGAGTCGCACTGGGTGTAGTTGCGGCTCCCGACGGCGCGCTTGTCCACCTTCACCAGTCCCCGGTAAGAATTCTGGCTGTTGCCGGCCGAAATACCTTTGCTTATTATCGTGGAGCGCGTGTTGCGCCCTATGTGTATCATCTTGGTGCCCGTGTCGGCCTGCTGGTAGTTGTTGGTCACGGCCACGGAATAAAACTCTCCTACGCTCTCGTCGCCTTTCAAGACGCAGGAGGGATACTTCCACGTGATGGCAGAGCCCGTCTCCACCTGTGTCCACGAGATTTTTGACCGCGCCCCGCGGCAGAGCCCGCGCTTGGTCACGAAATTGTAAATCCCGCCTCGGCCCTCGGCATCCCCGGCATACCAGTTTTGCACTGTGGAATACTTAACTTCGCCTCTCTCTTCGGCTATGATCTCCACTATCGCGGCATGCAGCTGGTTTTCGTCGCGCATCGGCGCCGTGCACCCTTCGAGATAAGAAACGTATGCATCGTCGTCGGCCACTATCAACGTGCGCTCAAACTGACCCGTTCCGGCCGCGTTGATGCGGAAATACGTGCTAAGCTCCATCGGGCATCTCACTCCCTTCGGGATGTAGACGAACGAACCGTCGGAGAAGACGGCGCTGTTGAGGGCCGCATAGAAGTTGTCGCGGTAGCTCACCACGGTGCCGAGATATTTCTTCACCAAGTCGGGATAATCCTTCACCGCCTCTGAAAACGAACAGAAAATCACCCCCAGTTCAGCCAGCTTCTCGCGGTGGGTGGTCTTTACCGACACCGAGTCAAAAACGGCGTCCACAGCCACTCCCGCCAGTTGTTTCTGCTCCTCGAGCGATATCCCCAGGCGGTCGAATGTCTTGAGCAGCTCGGGGTCCACCTCGTCAAGGCTCTTCTTCTCCTCTTTCTTCTTCGGGGCAGCATAATACGATATGGCCTGAAAGTCTATCTCGGGGATGTCGAGATGAGCCCAGCGTGGAGGTGTAAGCGTGAGCCAGTGGCGATAAGCCGCCAGGCGGAACTCAAGCAGCCACTCCGGCTCCTCCTTGATTTTCGAGATCAGGCGAATCACGTCTTCATTCAGCCCGGGCGCAACGATGTCGGTCTCTACCTCCGTGGTGAAACCATACTTGTAATCCTGCGCCGCTGTCTGCTGCAATATATTTTCTGTATTCTCAGCCATTTCTTCTTCTTTTTTAATCTCCCCGTTCTACCCTGTGCACAACTCTCCCAATCAACTACCCACTGCAAATATAGCAATTTTTCTCCATCTCCGCAACAAATAGCGGCCTATTCTCGCCAACTTTTCTTAACTTTGCGTAGGAACCCTTAAAAGATTTTCAACCGCCCGAAGCTATCTTGCAGGGGCAAACAATTTGAATATATGAGCACCACATTTCCCTCCGTCTATGCCGCCGCGGCCGACCGTTACAACTGCGGAATGAAATATCGCCGCTGCGGACAGAGCGGCATCCTCCTCCCCGAGTTGTCTCTCGGCCTCTGGCATAATTTCGGCAGCGTAGACCCCTTTCAAAAGTCTTTGGAGACAGTGCATTACGCGTTCGACCACGGCATCTGTCATTTCGACCTGGCCAACAACTACGGTCCGGTTTACGGCTCGGCAGAGCAGACTTTCGGCATGATCATGCGCCGGTCGCTCGCCCCCTATCGCAATGAACTTTTCATCTCCACGAAAGCGGGCCATGACATGTGGCCGGGCCCCTACGGTGAATGGGGCTCGAGGAAATATCTCTTCAACAGCCTGGAAGACAGCCTGCGACGTATGAATCTCGATTACGTAGACGTGTTCTACTCCCACCGTTACGACCCCGTCACCCCTCTGGAGGAGACTATGCAGGCTCTCGTTGATATCGTAAGGCAAGGGAAAGCACTCTATGTCGGGATCTCAAAATATCCCGCCGAGAAGGCTCAGGAAGCTTATAATTATCTGAAAGAGAGAGACGTGAAATGCCTCGTATATCAAGGCCGGTACAATATGTTCGACCGCGATGTGGAGGGAGCCGTCCTACCGCAGGCTCGAGAGGCCGGAGTAGGGTTCACGGCATTCTCACCCTTGGCGCAGGGTCTTCTTTCCGACAGATATCTTAACTCCATACCCTCCGACTCGCGTATTGGCCGGGGAGGCTATCTCAAGAAAGCCGACCTGACACCCGAGGTGTTGCAGAAGATTACGGCTCTTAATGAAGTGGCTCGGAAGCGCGGCCAGTCTTTGGCCCAGATGGCCGTGGCGTGGCTGCTGCGCGATGAAGCAGTCACGAGCGTCATTGTAGGTGTAAGCTCACAAGCACAATTAGCCTCCAACATCGAGGCTCTCCGCCACACCGATTTCAGCCCCGAAGAACTCGCCGAAATCGACCGCATCCTCTCCAATTAAATTTTCGCAGCCGGCGAATCCTATTCTTCGATTTCCCAATAGACTCCATACCGCTCTCGATGAATGTCGTAGAGCGGTTCTATCTTTATCCCCTCTTCAGTGGTCCAAGCGAGCGGTCCTGTCTTTTGCAATCCGCTGACTTTCACCCGAGAAGGCAACCCTTCCGGTATGTTGTAATCATAGGTGTAATAATCGTTATACTTGGCGGGATCGCTGTCAGGCGCCGGGGGCGCCATCCCTTCACAGCCCAGTCTCCCGGCAAGCACCACAGGACCATACACGAGCGCGCCTCGGCTTTCTTCACCAGGCACATTCTCCACTCTCAGCGCAATATCGAACTCCAGATCAATCCTGTCGCCGTTGCGCCACCGCCGGTTTATAGCCAGATATCCGTCCGGGCCTTTCTGCGCGTTCACTCTCTTTCCGTTTACCTTCACCGTCATCCTTGACGCCCATGCCGGATTTCTTACTTTGGCAGTGAAAGCCACCGGGCGCGCCGTCTTGACAATCATTCGTGTAGAGGGCTCGGAAGGGAAAGAATTCCTCTGCTCTATAGCCACACCCTTATCCCTCCAATTCAGCTCCGAGGGGATAAACATATTTACGTAGAGGGTGTCGTTGCCAGACGTCGCATAGATACTTTCGGCATATTTGGCATGGCTTTCAAACCCGCTCCCTACGCAACACCAGAATGAGTTCTCGGGCGTACTGTACACTTTGTGAGTGCCCGTCTTCAAGGGCAAGAAGTATGCCACCATACCCGTCTCGGGATCTTGCTGCCCAAGAATATGATTATAAAGAGCGCGTTCATAGTAATCCATTATCGCGCTCTCCGGCTGGGCGCTGAAAAGATGCCTCCCGAGTTTGAGCATATTGTAGGTGCAGCAGGTCTCTCCCGTATATCCGGAGATGTGGTCGGCATAGTTTTCTATCGGGAAAAAGTGTTCTTTGTCGCTGAGAGAGCCCGGCGCGAAGATATGGTGCGAAAGCATCTCATTCCAAAAGAATCGGCTCAAATCCAGACTCCCCTGCTCTCCGGTGAGCTCATAGCGCCGTGCCTCTCCGAGCACTTTCGGAATGAAGGTGTTGGTGTGCTTGGTGCCGAAATCGGCATCACGCGCCTTCAAGGGATCGATGACTTCATTATGATAGAAAAACTCTGCCAACTTCAGGTATTCTTCATTCCCGGTCAGCGCATATAGGTTGTAGAACGATTCATTTATTCCACCAAACTCGTTCCGCAACATCACTCTCCGCGTTTCATCGTCCACATCTTTCAGCTTTTCGGCCGCCCAGTCTCCCATTGCTACGGCAAGCGCGAGCGCTTTCTCATTCCCGGTGTATGCATATTGATCGATCAGACCAGAGAGAATTTTATGGAGAGTGTACCAAGGAGCCCAAACGGATTCTCCACGTATGTTCCTGTTGATCAACTCTTCGGGGAAAGCGCTCAAATATCCGCCTCCGAGGGCTTTCTGCACTTTTTCGAGGCCGTTTATAATGCTGTCTCCTTTACTTTTGAATATATCGGCGCCGGTCGTGGAATACATCAAGGCATACGCCGACATCAGGTGTCCGGTGGTATGGCCGCGCAACTCGCAATCCAGCGATTCCCAGCCGCCGTACTTCTTCACGGTCATATAACCGCCCTCACGGCCGGCAAAGACGCCCGCATTGTTGTAGAAAGAATGAAGCAGCCGATCAACACTGATTGACGCCATCCACGCCGAATCGCGCTCAAGGTTCTCTCTGAACCGGCTCGGGAGCAATTTCACATCTCCCGCAGGAAACCACGCTACCCGCGAGGGAATCTGCTCTACCTTCATCAAGGCATCGAACATCCCGGGATATACCGATTGTGCGCTCAAAGTGCCGACGGCCCATGCAACGCATAATGCGGCTGTCAGTCCCAATTTCTTCATCCCTGCGGCTACGTCTTTTTCAAAATTTTATAGCATATTCTTTAAAGCCGCACTGGGTCAGCGCATCTCGCCGTAAGACACCTTGTCCATATCACCGTAATCGAGGTTTTCGCCTCCCATCCCCCAGATAAACATATAGTTGGAGGTGCCGGCGGCGGCGTGGATAGACCATTCGGGGCTCATGATGGCCTGTCCGTCATGAAGCCAGACCACTCTTTCCTCCTGCGGTTCGCCCATGAGGTGGCAGATGGCGTTGCCAGGCTGAAGGTTAAAGTAATAATAGGCCTCAACGCGGCGGTCGTGCGTATGGCAGGGCATCGTGTTCCAAACGGAGCCGGGCATAAGCTCTGTCAGACCCATCTGGAGCTGACACGGACCTTCCTCAAGCACATTGTTGACAATCAGCTGGTTGATCACGCGGTCGTTGCTCTCTTCGGGCGAGCCTGCATGGAAGCTGTTGGCCTTGATAGAGCCCTTGCGGCCGTCGATGGTGATGAGCTGCGTCTTATATTCTTTATGAGCCGTTGTGGAATTGAGGTAGAACTTGGCCGGGTTGGCGGCGTCTTTCGAGCGGAAGGTCACTTCCTTCTTGCCTCGCCCCACGTAGAGGGCGTCTTTGAAGTTGAGCTCGTACTCCTTTCCGTCTACACTTACAATACCCGGGCCTCCGGTGTTGATGACGCCAAGCTCCCTTCTCTCAAGGAAATAAGTTGATTTCAAGGGGTCAATCGTCTCGAGTTGCACGGTTTTCCCCACGGGTATCACACCCCCGAAGATGAGACGGTCGTACATCGAATAAGTGAGGTTGATTACGTTCTCTTCCATCACCTTCTCCATCATGAAGCGTGAGCGCAGTTGCTCGGTGTTGTATTCCTTCACATCCTCCGGATGGCATGCTCTCTGGATTGTATAGTTTGTTTGTGCGCCGGCGCCCGCTACAGAAGTCAGCCCTATCGCCAACACCAATATTTTCTTCCCGATTTTCATATTTTTACAGTTAGTTTTATAGTTTCATTTTCTATTAGTAGCGTAATCTGAGGAAGGATTCAACCTTCAGATCCGCTTCTTTTCAGCGGCGATTTTCGGCTATCGTTTTGAGAGCCTCGCGACATTTGTCGGCTATGTATTGCCAGTCGGCGGCTGCCACCTTCTCCTTCGGGAAAAGCTTGCTTCCCATACCGACGGCGAATGCACCGGCGCCAAACCAGCTTTTGAGGTTCTCCTCGGTCGGTTCCACGCCGCCGGTAACCATTATCTTGGTCCAGGGCATCGGGGCGAGCAGTCCTTTCACGAACTTCGGACCCAGCACGTCGCCGGGGAACACCTTCACCACCTCGCAGCCGGCTTCCTGTGCCGCGCCTACCTCGCTCACCGTGCCGCAGCCGGGAATATAGACCACCTGACGGCGATTGCACACGCGGGCCACCTCGGGATTGAAGAGCGGACCCACCACGAAGCAGGCTC
>JAFLTX010000022.1 GCA_022509145.1 Muribaculaceae bacterium
CCGAAGTTGGAGGGGCGGTCGAGGGCGCGGTAGCCGATGGCTTCGGCGATGTGGCGGGCGAGGACGGGAGCGATAATGGCTTGGTCGAGGGGGAGGCTGTTGGAGGCGCTTTCCAGGTCGGCGATGGTGCGGGCGACTCTTAAAATTCTATCGAAGGCGCGGGCTGACATGTTGAGGCGCTCCATCTGGAGCTTCAGTTTCTTGAGGCCGGCTTCGTCGGGCCAGGCGAAAGTGCGGAGCATTTTGCCGCTCATCTGGGCGTTGCAGTGTATGCCGGTGAGATTGCGGAAGCGCTCGCGCTGGATGTCACGCGCCGCCATCACCCGCTTGCGAATCTCGGCGCTGCTCTCGGCCGGTGCGCGGTTGGCCATGTCGTCGAACTCTACGGGCTCTATCTCCACCTGAATGTCGATGCGGTCCATCAGCGGGCCGGAAATCTTGTTCATATATTTCTGCACCTGCCCCGGCTGGCACGTACACCGTCTTTTCGGGTGTCCGTGGTAACCGCAGGGACACGGATTCATAGAGGCCACGAGCATAAATGAAGCCGGATAATCCACTGTATATTTAGCTCTGGAAACCGTGATTACCCTATCTTCTATCGGCTGGCGCATCACCTCCAAAACTGACCGAGGAAATTCCGGAAATTCGTCTAGGAAGAGCACCCCGTTGTGCGCCAGCGAAATCTCGCCCGGCATCGGGTTGGCGCCACCTCCGACGAGAGCCACCGGCGACACGGTGTGGTGTGGCGTGCGGAAAGGGCGCCGCGTCATCAGCATCGAACCTTTCGACAATTTCCCAGCCACGGAGTGTATCTTAGTGGTCTCGAGCGCCTCGGCCATGTCGAGCGGAGGCAATATCGACGGCAACCGCTTGGCCATCATCGACTTGCCGGCGCCCGGAGGACCCACCATCAGAATGTTGTGGCCTCCTGCGCATGCCACCTCAAACGCCCTCTTTACGGTCTCCTGACCCTTCACCTCGGCAAAATCGAAGTCAAACACCGCCGATTCCCGGGCGAAAATGCTGCGCGTTTCAATCTTGGTGGGCGAAAGGATGCCGGTGTCGGCCACAACCCCCATCGCTTCTACCAGCGTCGACACCCCGTAGACATCGATATTGTTCACCACGGCAGCCTCCGTGATGTTGTCGGCGGGAACGATAAGCTTCTTGAATCCCATCTTGCGGGCCAGCACGGCTATCGGCAAAGCCCCCTTCACAGGGAGCACGCTGCCGTCGAGCGAAAGCTCGCCTATGATCATGCAGTCGGCCAGCTTCTCGGCCGGAATGAGCTCGTTGGCCGCGAGCATCCCGATGGCCATCGGCAGGTCAAACCCCGCGCCTTCCTTCTTGATGTCGGCCGGCGAGAGGTTCACCACGATACGGCGGTGTTTCCAGCCCACCTTGCTCTGCTCGAGGGCCGTGATGATGCGTTGATAGCTCTCCTTCACGGCGGCGTCGGGGAGCCCCACGATAGTGAATCCAACGCCTTTTCCAGACATCACCTCTATGGTGACGGGAAGCGCGTCGATCGCTATGATTGCGGCTGAATTGGTCTTGGTAAGCATGCTATTTCGATATACTGTCAAATTTCGTCCACGCCCGGGCGGCGTCACCTCCACGGTACACTTCCTTCCTCCCTCCGTCGGTCACGATGAAGTAGGGGAGGCGTCTCACTCCGGCCTGCATCGCCAGGCTGTCGCTGAGCCCGAGCGGGAGCCACAGCCTGCGCAGCCCCGGGATGGTGTCGCGCTTCACGGCCCGCGTCCAAGCCAGAGAATCATAGTTGGCATAAAGTTCGGCCGCGACCGCGTTCTTCTTCCTCGCGAGAATCCGCTTGAGAGAGTCAAGGTCGAGCGCATGGCCCGGCGCCTCGTTGCCAGACCGGAAGATGAGCAGCATCGTCTCGCCCTTCTTCTGCGCGAGAGTGTCGGCATACCCGTCCTGCCCCGTCAGCACTATCCGCACCGGGAGCTTCGCCTTCGGAGCCATATCGTTGCCGGTCACGAGGGCTGCCGTGGCGAGCGCCCTGCGCAGCTCCGCATTCTCCCTCACGCTGCGGTCGAGGCTGTCGTAGAGCTTGAGAAACTGCGCCTCGTCGTCGCTGCGGTCATAGAAGAGCGTGAGGATGATGGCCGCCGCATCCGAATTCGGATTTTTCTTTACATATTCGCTCACGGCCGCGTTCAGCTTTTTCCGCTCGTTCCGCTTGAGCAGCTCGAGATTCTCCACCCTCCAGGCCGTAAGCGCCTCCGTCACGTCGTTCCCCCGGATTGTCCAGGCGTCCACATCGGTGCCGTCGCCCTTTATCTCAAACTTCTCGCCGCGTTTGGCATAAATCACCGTAATCGGCTCCCTCTGAGACGGTTGGAGCAGGAATACGAGCGTCGGCACCTTCTCGGGGAGCACGATTTCGCCCTTCCCCGAAGTGATGTCTACCGCCGTCTCCCGATACGTCTCCATATCGGCCGTCGCCGCGTAATACACCACCTTGTAGGCGCCGTTCACCTCGGCCGGAAGCTCGAAAGAGAGCTTGATTTCATCCTTCGTGCACCCCGCCATCAGCGCCATAATCAGCATCAGCGGTATATAGAATATTCGGTTCTTCATACCAATAATCGGTTTATTTTCAGATTACTACCTTCTTCCCGGCGATAATGTAGAGCCCGCGCTCGAGGTGCGACAGGTCGTTCCTTCCGGCCGTGAGGTTAAGCATCACCACCGTGCCGTCGAGGCGATATGCCGGCAGAGCACACGCCGTGGCGCTGATTGCCACCGGTCGACCGCCTTCAAACCCTATCTTCACACCCGTCTCATCCTCCCGGGCGTCAGCCACTCCGTCGTCCTTCCCGTCGTCGCTCCCCTCGGCGCGCAGCCAGCCGGCCGCGTTGTAGAGCGAGGCGTTGTAGAGGTCCAGGTCGGCCGTCTGGGCGGCGTTGCTACCGTTGTTGAAAATCACCATCGGTTTCCCTAAGGTGCGCCCGGGTTTGAACGTGATTTTATAAGCCTCCTGGCCTTCGAAGTCGGAGCGTGTCATCTTCGTGCCGGGCCATTTCCCCAGAAACTCCGCGAAGTTGTCGCCGCCGTCCCAGATGTAGCAATACACGTTGCTCCAGCCGGTGGAGCTGTTGTCGAAATACACCGTCCATTCCGCGTCGGGATCCGTGGGATTCGTCACGTTCGGCGTCCCGGGATTATTCGGGTTGCCGCCCGTTGAGGTGTCGCGCTGGGTGGTCGATTCGCCGTCTTCCTGATGCCCGTCGTAAGCCGGCTGCGACACCGTCACCGGCGAGGCGCCGTAGAGATACTTCCCGTCGGTGCCGATCTTCCCCGGAGCGGGCGTCTTGGCTGTGGAGAGCACGTATACGCGCATATTCCCTTTCCCCGAGCAGCTGGCGGTCAGCGTCCCGTTGGTCACGGTCTTCACATCGCCCGTCACCACGTCGGTATAAGTCCCGTTCTCCACTCCCGTGAAAGTCGCGCTCCCGCTGATGGTCACCAGGGCGTAGCTGTCGGTGTTGGAGTCGGTGTATCGGCGCTTGAAGGCGAGCTTCCCGGAGCATCCGTCGGTGGAATATTGGCCCTTCCTGAGGGCCGGAACGGCAGCGCGTATCTTGTTGAGGCGTTGAATGTGCAGTGCCAGGGGGTGGCTCAGGGTGGCCGCCATATTCCCCGTGGCTCCGGTGTATTCCGCGAAGTCGGTCACGTTGGCGCTTCCCGTCAGGTAGCCTCCGAAGTAGGCACGGCCACCGTCTTTCAGAGCCATGTCGGCCCCTTTGTCGATGGTGGCGCCCTTGCGGAATTCTATCTCCGACCCGTAGTAGAGACACGGAATGCCGCGCCAGGCAAACATCAAGTCGAGATTTTCGGCCCATACGTCAGCTCCCTTGTTGAAGCGCTTGTCGCTCTCCCCGTTGGGGCTGTAGTCATGCGAATCCACGTATACCACGTTGTAGCGGGCGTCGTTGTAGAGATTGTCTTGCGAGCGCACGTTGAAGGCGTTCTCCGCGCTGTAGAAACGCCAGTGCATCGGGAAGTCGATCACGTTGAGCCCCGAATACCTCGAGTAGTCTTCAGTGCGGTAGCTGTTCCCGTTGAGCAGGGCGTTGTTCGAGGTGGGCATATTGCTGTGCCCGGCGTAATCCTTCCCTTGCTGAAGCACGGATTGGGCGTTCGTGTGGTCGCCGAAGCCGCCTTCCATCACCACATACTTGTCCCATGAGGTCTCCGAGGTGTCCCAGGCGTAGTCCTTCGTCTCCTTCCAAGTGTAGAAGCACGGCGAGCAATTGTAATTCTCGTTGCGGTAGATCACCTCTTCTGCACGGGCGCACACCTCGGCATACATAAAGAAGGGCGTCCCTCCGCGTTTATCCTTATATTTCTCCGCCGCGGCCTGAAACTGCGGGATGAAGCTCTTGTTGAACGTCAGCCTCGAGATATGGCCGCCCGTGTCGATGCGGAACCCGTCTACCCCCATCTCGATGAATTTCGTGTAGCAGTCCACCAGATAGTTGCTCACCGCCGGGTTCTCCGTGTTGAGGTCCACGCAGTCGCCGGCTATCTGCGCCCACCAGCGCGAGGCGTCGTCCCACCCCCAGTTGTTCCCCACGTGGTGCCAGTAGTTGTGGGTGTCGTTGTTTACGCCCTGCGTGTTTTTCATCAGCGCCAGGCGGGTGTTGTACTGGCTGCTACCGTTCATCCCCATATAGCTTGCGGGGAGCTTCGTCTGCGGGTGGAGCACCATCGACTTGTTGATGTTCGAGAGATTTTGGCTGTAATCTTTCTCAAACATAGGGCAGAGCCTCTCCTCGCCGAAGTTGCCGTTGTGGTTGAGCACTATGTCGAGCACGATTTTCATCCCCCGGGCGTGGGCCGCGTCTATCAGGTCCTGAAACTTGCAGTCCTGGCTCTCGTAGCGCGGGTCCACCTTCCCGAAGTTGAAGGCGTGGTAGCCGTGATAGTCCAGCCCCGAGGCGTTTTCCACCACCGGAGTGATCCATACAGCCGTGAAGCCCAACGCCTTGATATAGTCAAGCTTCTCTATGAGGCCCTTGAAGTCGCCGCGCCATTCCGGGTCGTTCACGTTCTTCTTCCCGTCCCAGCAATAGGTGTTGTTCCCCGTGTCGCCGTCATAGAAGCGCGTCGTGATCACGAAATAGATTGTTTCGTCGCGAAAGTCGGTGCGCTCGCCCTTGAAGGTCGCGCCGTATGCGGCCGATGCGCCGCAGAGGAGCAGTGCCGTTCCCACGGCTGCCCCTTTCAGAATTTTAGTCAAGCCCATTTTATGTAGATTTAAATATAGAATTCCTCCTTGTTGGGGAAAGAAACCCCTGCTCCCTCCTCCAGGCCGCTTTGGCTATACAAACTCCTCCCCGAAGCGGTTTTTCACCTCGTTCACCACGTGGCGCAGGTCCTGCTCCTTCGCGATGGGGTAGATCAGCAGTGCCTTCTCGCTGTCGGCCACAATGTAGTCTTTCAGCCCGTCGGCCACTATGATCTTGTCGCCCTGCACGGCGAAGAGTGTCCCGCGGCAGTCTGTGGAGAGAAGCCGGCAATTCTGGCTTACGTTCCCCTCAGCCCCCTTCGGCGATATGTCGAAAAGAGCCTTCCAGCTCCCGAGGTCGCTCCAGCCGAGGTCCACCGTCTCCACATAGACGTTGTCGGCCTTCTCCATCACGGCATAGTCTATCGATATCGAGGGCGACATCGGGAAAGCCTTCTCTATGAACCCCCTCTCGCCCGCGGCCGTGTAATCGCCGTCGGCAAACACCGTCGCCACCTGGGGCGCGCATTTGTCGAAAGCCTTCAGGATGTTCCGGGCCGTCCAGAGGAAGATGCCGGCGTTCCAGAAAAACTCGCCGCTGTTCAGGAAGAGCTCGGCCACGTCGGCCGTCGGCTTCTCGGTGAATGATTTCACCTTCAGTATCTCGTCGGTGCCCGAGGGCTCCCCGCGCTGTATGTAGCCGTAGCCCGTGTGGGGCGACGTGGGGCGGATGCCGAGGGTCAGCAGCCTGTCGCCGCCTTCCACAAACTCCAGCCCCTTCTCCAGCGCCTTGTGGAAGGCCGCTTCCTTCAGCACCAGCTGGTCAGAAGGCAGAGTCACTATCGAGGCCTCCGGGTCGCGCTCAAGGATGTGGTGTGCCGCCCAGCAGATGCAGGGCGCCGTGTTGCGCCGCGCTGGCTCCAGAAGGATGTTCTCCTCTTTGATCTCCGGAAGCTGCTCCTTCACCAGCCCGGCATACTCCTTGTTGGTCACCACCACTATCCGCTCCGGGCTCACCACCGGCTTCACCCGCTCGTAGGTGGCCTGCAGAAGCGTGGTTCCGCTCCCGAAGAAGTCCAGAAATTGTTTCGGTTTCTCGCTGCGGCTGAAAGGCCAGAATCTCGAGCCCACACCGCCGCACATTATTACGCAATATCGTGCCATTGGGTCTTTATTGGTTTGTGAGTTTCTCCTCCACGCGTGCGGGCTTGAACTGATGTTTCACACCCTCCACCACGTTGAGCATATAATCGCCCAGCTTCTCCGCCTCGCCTATGAGGTCCATAAAGAAGATTCCTTGTTCGTAATCATACTGGCGATTGTTGATGTTGTAGATGTTCTCGTCGCGAAGCCGGTTGCGGAAGTTGTTGATCTCCCGCTCGCGGTTGTAGGCCGCGATGATCTTCGAGTCTTCCGGCGTCTCCATCTGGCGCAGGAGCTCTATCATGTTGTTCATCGCCCCGTCGAGCAGGTCATACATCATGTCGATCTCCTTCACCACGTCGTCGCCAAACGTCACGTGCGCCTGGTTCTTGCGCAGCAGCGTCTTGGCTATGTTGAAGCAGCCGTCGGCTATCGATTCTATCTCGCTGATGATGCGCAGCATCCCGCTCACACGCATCTTACCCTCCGGGCTGAGGCGCCCTTCGGCCACTTTGTTCAGATACCCCGCTATCTCCAGCTCCATGCGGTCGGATATCTCCTCATACTTCTCCAGCCGGGAGTAAAGCGCAGAATAATCGTCGTCTTTCGGGTCCATCTTCATCAGCGTGCGGGCCATGTCGAGCATCCGTTTCACACGCTCGCCATACACCTCTATCTCCTTCTGTGCCTGCGTTATGTTGAGCTCCGAGGCCGAGAGAAGGCCGCCGTTGATGTATTTCAGCGTAAACTCCTCCTCTTCGTCTTTCTTCCGCTGCGGCATTATCCAGCACACCACTTTCACGTAGAGCTTCGTAAACCATATCATCACCAGCAGGTTGCAGGCGTTGAAGACGGTAGGAAACATTGCCAGGCCGAAGGCAACGGCCCCCTGCGCCTTCGCGGTGAGCCCTCCCGCCGGGTTCAGAAGCGTGCTGTCGCCCATCTGGGCCTCCTGGGCCGCTGTGATGTCGAGAGGATTGATCCCCGAGCAGGCGCCCGTGATCGTCCCCACCAGCTTCACAAACGGAATGAAGACGCAGAGCACTATCACCGAGCCTATCACGTTGAAGAGCACGTGCCCCATCGCGGTGCGCTTCGCCGCCAGGTTGCCGCTCAGCGACGCCAGCACCGGCGTGATGGTCGTTCCTATGTTGCCGCCGAGGATGATGGCGCACCCCAGCTCAAACGATATCCACCCCTGCGAGCACATGATAAGCGTGATGGCGAAGGTCGCGGCCGAACTCTGGGCCACCATCGTCAGCACGATGCCGATGCCGAAGAAGATGAGCACCGACCCTATCCCGAGGCTTGTGAAGTCGGTCACAAACTGGAGCATTCCCGGGTTCTGCTGGAGGTCGGGCACATATTTGCTGATGAGGTCAAGCCCCATGAAGAGGAAGCAGAAACCTATCAGAAACTCGCCCAGACTCTTGTAGACGCTCTTCTTGGCGAATAGCATCGGAACGCCTATGGCCAGCAGCAGTATCGAATAGTCGGATATGGATACCTCAAATGAGAATGCCGAGATGATCCAGGTAGTCACCGTGGTGCCCACATTGGCGCCGAATATCACGGCCATCGCCTGCTGAAGGCTCATGAGCCCCGCGTTTACGAAGCTCACAACCATCACCGTCGATGCCGACGACGATTGGATGAGGGCCGTGATGATGATTCCTGTGAAGACGCCGGCCACTCTGTTTTTCGTCATCGCCCCGAGGATGTTTCGCAGGCGGTCGCCGGCCACTTTCTGGAGCCCCTCGCTCATTACCTTCATGCCGTATAGAAACAGGCATACTGAGCCGAGAAGGCAGATAAAGTCGAATATTGTATAGTCCATGCTCTCAGTGGAATTGGGAGTAGTGGCAAAATTAAGAAAAATTTCCGAACTATTCGTATTGTTTCAGGGCCTTTTTCAATTCTTCAGCCACCATTATGCGCAACTCCTTAGGCTCCAATACCTCCACGGCGTCGCCCAGCCCAACAAGCTCGTGCACCAGCTCGTAATTCAGCTTGAGCCTGTAGGTGAATTCCGAATGGTCGTCGGCCGTAAGTTCCTCTTTCTGAGAGGTGTGGAAGGGGAGGGCCCTGAAATATTTCGCTTGTGTGCGCGTGGCCCGCAGCCTCACGGTGCGCGCATCGGCCTTCGACGAGGTGATCCCGATGATGTCGCCGAAGATGTCGGCTGCCGAGGCGTCGGCCGGCAGCTCGTAGCTCTTCTCGCCGGGGCGCATCGCCTTCACCCTGTCGAGAGCGTAAGTGCGGATGTCGCCGCTCTTCACTCTAACCCCCGCCATATACCACCGCTGCTTGTAGCGCTTCAGAAAGTAGGGGAGAAACTCTATCCCGCGCTCTATCATCGAGCGGTTGAACCCCGCGTAGTCGAATATCACCGACTTGCCGCCCCGCATAGCGTTGATCACCGCCGGCAGAAACTCCCTGGCCGACGGCACTTCCTCCACCTCCACGCGCCCCGCGATGTCTGACGAATCCGCGAGCAGCGTGTTGATCGCGAAGCTGTCAAGCAGCCAGTCCGTCATCCCGCTGCGACCCCCTTCGTCGTTCTCCACGATGAAATACTCCCCCTGAGAATTGCACCCTATCTCTATCTTGAATATCTCTTCCACGGCGCGGCGGTAGTGGTAGAAAGTCCTGTCGGGCAACGGATTGCCGTCGCTCAGTTCCGACTTCATCCATAGCTGGTTGAGACGCTCTTTCGTCAGGCGCCGGTGAGCCCGTAGGGTGTCGGCAAGCCAAACGTATCGTAATATCTGCTGCTTATTCATCCGTAAGTATTGGGGTTCAGGTTCAACACCCAAAATTACTAAATTTTCCTGAATCTTACCCTCTTCCCCGCCTCCTAAAACCGAAATCACTTCCCATTCCACCTCCCGCTCATCATCTTCTTACCTCAGGGCAGCCAAAAAAAGAAGCTGCGCTTTTGCGCAGCCTCTTAAGTATGTTTGCATCAGAATGTTATCGCTTGCTGAAGTCGATGGTTTGGCTCCTGTGCACTTCGCCGTCTACCATGATTATATCATCTCCGCCACGTGTCGACGTGCGGCTCCTGAGATTGGTGCGGTAAACGTGGTTGCGGAGCAACGGCCAATTCTTGATCGTTCCCGCTGCAACTCCGTTCTCGTATTCTTTCACGTCATTCGAAAGGGCCGGAGGTGCCTCGTTTACATTCGGAACTGAGGATTGATATACATAGTTTTGGGGATTATCACAGATGGGAATGCTGTATAAATTGGCGCCTATCTTGATTTTCCAATACATTATAGGTTGCTGGCCTGAACCGGTGTTACCCATTCTCGAGAGATTCGAGGGGTCGTTGACATTGCGCTCGCCTACATATGCTATCCAATGATAATTGGTCCCGTCGTCAAAGCGGTTTTTGTCGCTAACGAAAATTGCAGTCTGGCGCTGGATACAGCTGTTCATTATCCTGGGATAGGGAGTTTCATCCCCCGCAGGTACCACCTTTGAGGCATCGAAATAGTCAGACTTGAACGGCCAGTTTTTCTCAAGCCAAGCGCCATAGAGCCAGCTCAATCGTTGCTGGTATAGTTCTACGTCGCGTTCTGTTCCATTTAGACCCGGGTCCCCGGTTTTGGCTATAGGACCATACTTGCTGATGGCTTGCCATTCGCAGTCAGTCCAATGGTCGTTTTCCCATATCTCGTTCGTTGGAGTCCAGGTGTTCATCGGCTCGCAGCGGGCATACACGTTGGGATAATAGAGCACCACATAGTTATACTCCGGTCTGGTGGCATTGTCCCACACCGATTTCGGTATCGTCAGCTCCATCTTTACCACGGAGCGGAGCAGCGAAATCGGCTTGTCGAACACAGGCTCCCCCTCAAACGACGTCTCTCCCTTCCGGTCGAGCGCGTATGTGGTTCCTTCTTTCCATTCCGTAAGAGGTGCGTATCTCTGGATTCCATACATCGGGATAGGATGGCTTTCCGATAGTTGGGCAGCCAGTCTCTTGTCGTTCCAGGCACTCCAACCTTTTACATCCGGGTTGGAAACGCGTACGTTGTCATTTACTCCCCAATCCACCCAGCTTGAGGTTGCCCCCATATACGGGCGTGAATCCTTCTGCGGGTCGTTCGGAACGGCTTCATCGTGCATCTCGGCAAAAGCATCGTAAAAATGGTAATTGGTGTATTCCCGCACACCGTTTACCATCGTGTAGGTGCTGTTGTCCCAGTTCTTGCCGTCGTAGATCGGGTCATACTGGCAGTGGTGAAGGTCAAACACCGATTTTTTCAGCATGTCGGTAGTTTCCCAATACGGGCCCTCGTTGCCGAACCATCCTGTGTGTACGATTACGTCTTCTGTATAATCCTTTCCGTTGATGCCGAGGTTCCACTCCACGCGGGGGCGGTTGGCCAGAATGGCGATCTTAAACGGCCTTTTGGTCACTTTGTCCCTGATCGTCCTCCAGTCCCAGTCGTATTTACCTTCGTCGTTACCATACGAGAAGAACGGCACGAGGATTTCCCACGACGAATAATCGCCCGACTTGTTGGTCTGCTTGATCCAGCGGCTCTTCGATTCGAAAAGAAACATGTCGTCTTCGTCGAAGAAGAGAATCCTCACCTTGTCGGGGTCGATATACCTCTCGAGGGCTTCGTTGGGATTGAAGTTGGCCGCGATGGCGGGGCCGCCCATATCGTCGAGGGTCACGGCGATATGAAGCATGTCACCCACGGCGTCGGCCGGTAGCCCGAAGCCGTCGGTGTCGCTCATCTCGGGAAGGTCCTTGTCTACACAAGAAGTCCCGCCGATTCCCATCATGGCGGCTATCCCCAGCGCGTATATATATCTTCTAAGTTTCATAAGTTTGTTTGCTCCTTTTAGCTTTGGAGGTTAAGGAAAGAGTGTGATGTCGCGGTCTATCTCGTGCCAGGGTATCAGCTCTATCTGGATGTCGAGCTGGTTGTTCACGGGCACGGTAGCCGGTACTATCGGTTCAGTAGGATCGTCTACCGATGTGCCGATCTTGTTGACGGCCTTGAGGTTGTAGACATACCATGAGTTTCTCACGGTGCCGCAGAAGTCGGTGCCGTCTCCGCGCTCAAACATCGGCACGGGGTAGTAGTAATACATCTTCCCGTCGCTGAAATGGTCTACGGCGCCGGTCCATTCATATATCAGGCTCTTGATGTCGTTGACGGTCGCCTCGCGTATCGGTGTGGCCTTATACTCGGAGAAGGGGTCGTTCATCTCCTTTTCAAGATCCACATAGTTGTATACGTAGAGCGGTCTGCCGAACTTGTCGACGATGGTGATGTTCTCCGGGTTGATTATCTTCTTCCCGTCGCCTTTCTCCACCTCGGCCGGAAGCATATACTTGCTCCCCAGAGGGTAGTTGAGCGAGGTGAGATATTCCGCGGTAAGCTCGTGACCGTTCACGTCATAGAGGGAATATTCGGCGTCCGACTTCATCGCAAGCAGCTCCCCTCGGGTGCTGTTCTCGCCTGCTATCGCGCCATCCCACGGATACCAGTGGTATTTCAGCATAAACTGCGACTGAAGGTCGTAGTTGAGCGTCGCGAGGCGCACGTTGTAGCAGTCGCGCTCGTCTTTATAGATGATGCTGCCGAAGTCGCGGTAGAGGTCCTGTTTTGAGTAGGAATTGTCCATGTCAAGGTCCACCTGGAGCTCGCCGGTCACGATGAGATGGGTGCCCGCAAGAACGTCGGCCCTTTTGTCGAGCCCGTCCTTGATCTTGCCGTAATTATACGTGTTCTCCGGAGTATAGACCACTCTCTGATATAGAGATCCATGCGAGGCGTTCTCGAAGTCGTTGAAGCAATAGTTCAGCAGAGGGCTCCCTTTTTCCGAGTATGAGGGCACCACTTTGTCTACGGCCCTGCGGTATTGCCAGGGGTAAACACTCGCGTCATCGTAGTGCGGGTCAACGCTCCAGTAGCTCCTGCCGCTGTAGGCGTCGTTGTAGTCCCATCCCTCTATCGTCGTGTTGCTGTCGATATTTTTGAAGAGGAAGGTCTCGGTCTCCAGAGCGTTCATACCCCAGCCCGTGAGCTTCACGCGCCACGGACGGGTCTCGAACTGCGGGATGCCGCCGTTCTGGCTGAACCCTGTGAAGTAGATCACACCCTGGTCTGATCCCTCGGGGTAGTATATCGCGCCGGGACGAGTAACGTCGCCCTCCATGCGTTCGGGGTCGTAGATGGTGTTGAACGAAAACTTCGACACGAGGCGCTCCACATGCACGTGGATCACCTTGTCGGGATCCACCGGGTCGTCGGCGTCCTGAATGGCGTCTTCAGGCACGTCTACGGCCAGGATCTGTTTCCCGTCCTTGTCGATGTAGGCTGCGTTCGTCATCACGAAGCGCCCCTCGTCGTTGAAGCCGATTGAGTAGGGGTCGGTGGAGCCCCAGGTCATTCCCAGGATTTCGCCCGCATTCCTTCCGACTGTCAGCTGATCTTCGAAGGCGGCGCCGTTGAGAATCACCACACACTGCTGGGGCACCTCATAGTCTTCCTCCACGTCGAAGGTCCCGACGTAGAGAGACTCTATCTGGGTCGTCTCAAGCTTCGAGCAGAGGTCGGGGTGGGAGTGGGCGCTCTTGAGCTTGAGCACCTCGGTGATGATGCCGCCCTTGAGCATTACCACGAAGTTCCCTTCGGAGCCGAGCTCATGCTCTCCCTCCGAGCCGTTTTCAAACTGAGAGGCGCGGGTCCCGAGCTCGCCAAGCATGCTGATGTCGCAGGTCACGTAGTAGTTGCCCGGCTTCAGCACACGAGTCTGGCCGCTCTCAAGGTCGTCGTAGGTGTCGTAGACACACGACCCCAGTCCGCCCGCAAGCAGCAGCAGCGATATCGGTAATGAGAGTTTTATTTTTCTTAATTTCAATTGCATTTTTTCTCTTTCGCTCTTTTTGGTGGGTTTGAGCGGTGTTTACAGGTTGATGTCGTTTATCCTGACGGTCCAGTCGTTCACCACGATCTTGGTCTTCACCCATTCGTTGCGCTGCAGGAAGAAGAACATGGTCCAGTCGCTGCGGCGGTCGAGATATTCCTGGTCGTCTTTGATCCAGTTGGTGCCGAAGCTGCGGGTGGCTTTCAGATACATGATGAGCGGAAGGTCGATGAGCACCTTGTCGTTGCCGTCGTTGTCATGCATCGTCTTCGAGGTCACCACAAGGCGCGCTGTCGGGATGTTCTGCACCAGCAGGCGCGATGTGGAGAATTCTGCGGCTGCCACGGTCACTTCACGGTTCTCGTCATATTCGGCCGGGTCGCCGTTGTTGGCCCCTGCTTCCATATAGCCCATCTTTACGTTCTCGTAGGCGTAGGGCTCGTATGATTTCTCCGTGTCTGCCTTGGTGGCGGCCGCCGGCAGGTTGGTGCCGTCGAGTATGAAGTTGTCGTCGATTATCTTGAAATCGAAGTCGTTGTAGTCTAATGTGTTGGGATAGGAGATCTGCTGGAGCACCACGCGGATGTTGTTGGTATCCTTGATCATGGGCAGTATTACCTCGCGCATGTTGCCGGGCACATTCCAGTCGTCTTCTGTAATCTCAAGAGGTATGGTGCCGTAGAAAAGGCCGCCGGTACGCTCTTCTAAGTCGTGAAGCTTGTTCTTGCTCACGCCATCGCCGTTGACAGGCAGCTCCACCAGGATGTCGTGCTTCCTGCCGTCTTTCTGGCCGGCTGCAAGCCAGCCCGGAGAGAAGTTGAAGGTCGGTTTCTCGCAGGTGACGCCTCCGTAGGCGATAAGCTCGTAGTTTCCTATCTCCAGGGGGAGCTCCATGCGGTATTGGTCGCTGCGAAGCTCGGCGGAGGTCTCCGAGAAATGTGTTATGTAGTTTCCGTCTGTATCAAACACAAACACGGTGACACAGTCTACATTGGCCGGGAAAGCGTTCGCTCCCGGTTCGAGATGATAGTCGTAGATGAATTTAACCTTCACCCCCGAGTAGCATTCGCTCTGGTCGTCGTAGATGATGTTGTCATTGCATCCCGTCAGACCGGTGGCGAGTATCATGGTCAAGAGCATGGTGAGGACGCCCCACATGCGTCTTTGTGTGTCGCGTTTGAGAATGCTTAACGTCATTATTTTAATTCCTTATGTTTGGTTGCTTCCTTTGATTTGATAAGAGGCCGGGATCGGGCGCGGCTTCTCTGCCCGGCTTTAACCCCTTTCTCTTTCTCTCAGATATCGAAATGGTATTATTTTTACAACCGATATTTGAAGATGATAATGATTAAATCGGCGGCGCCCCCTCGGGCTTTGGCTCCCTTGCGGGCGCCGCTGATCGATGTGTTATGTCGCTTCTTTGCGAGTCTGATTCAATCTATGGTCGGATTCTTCGATTAGAATTCGATGTCGTTTACGCGAACTACCCAAGGCAGAACTTCTACGTCAACTTTGATGTAGTTTGTCGGGTCTTCGTCGGGATCGCCGGGTTCTTCAGGATCCGGGTCGTCGCCGGGATTGGTCGGGTGACCGATCTTGCCGATGCTGGTAACGGCGAGTTTGTAGACGTTGTTACGTACTGAAGCAAACTCCATCGGGCCCATGAGACCGCTCTTGTTGTTGTCGTTGTGGCGCAGCCAGTAGAAGTAGTAGCAGTAGTAGCCGTAGCCTTCGCCGTCGTTCTCGTCGGTTGCACGATATACGGTGATCTTGGCATCCGGAGCGAGCGGTGAAACGTTGGCGTCGGTGAGGTCTGACAGCTTGGTTGCTGCTGTGCCTTCAGTGTAGATGTCGTTGGCATCCTTCACTGTGAGGGCGTCGCCTGTGCCGGTCTTGTCTAATTTATAGTTGCCGTCGGTGCCTTTCTTCCAGTTCTTAAGCACGGCGTTCACTGCTCCGTAGAGGGCACTGTTTTCACCGTCCAGTACGGCTGCTGCCACGAGGTCTTTCGGACCGGCGAAGAGGCGGTTCTCAAAGCTGTAGAGGATTGCTGAAGTGGCGCTCGGATTGTTGAGAGCAGTCACAACATCCTTCGACATATATTTGTATGCGGGGTCGTCGTCGCTGGTGATGGCCTTGATGTCATCACCGGGTTCGATACGGGCCTTGAATACGATACCTGTGCTCTGAACGGTCTTCTGGTTCTCGGCTTCGGGGATGGTGTTCTCGGTGATGTAGCGCCAGATGTGATATCTCTTGTCGGGATCGCCAGTCCAGCCAGTCCAGCTGTCTGTCGGGCCGCTGAGCACCTGACTAATGTTGTCTACATACCATGCACTCTTGTTGTAGAGAGTGTCGGTGCCGTTTTCGGCGAGCTTGTAGAGCGGGAAGTTGAAGTTGGTCTTCTCCTTGTCGAGCGACATGCCGCCTACGGCCTTCTTGTCCTGAGCGTCGCAGTCAACCACGTAGTTGGCAGTCTTCGGGTCGCCGCCGGTCATCTTCTCTCTGCCGAGATATGCGAAGTTGGCGCCGTTCATAGTGCCGTCGTCAGATACGCGACGGAAGTAGTAGAAGTTCTTGCTCATGTTCACGAGAGCCATGCGGTTCAGCTTGATGCTTACAAGGTTCAGGTCGCCGTTGGGATCCTGTGTGTCCGGGTCGTCTTTGCTGGTGTCGCCGTAGCTTTCTTCGTGGATTTTCAGCTTGTACACCTGGTCGCCGTCTTCAGAAGCGTCACGGAAGTCGAGACGGGCTGCAGAACGTTCCACCTGGATGGCGGTAAGATCTGAGCCTTCCTGGTCGCCGTCGGCATTGAGAAGCCAGGGAGTGTTCTTGTCGGTGTAGTTGTCCCATTCGTCGAGAGTGGCCGGGAACTTAACGTTGGCCATCGAATAGTTCGACATCAAGAACGAACGCGGAGCCCAGATGGTGTTCTGGATTGTGGGCTGTGAGCCTGCGTCCGAATGTCCTTCGTTCACGGTGCCTACCCAGTCGATCCAGTCGGTTTGACCCTGTACGGCGTCGTTGGTGAACTTGTTGTAGAGATTGTCGGTGTAGTTACAGATTGCAAATACCTTTACACCCTGGGGGGTTGAGCCGGAGTTGGTGAGAATGTTGTTCTCATAAGCTGACTGGAGAGTCTCGTGGGCGATCTCACCAACCACTTCGTAGTCATACTGGGTGTTGTTGGCCGGAGCCTTGGTGATACCGTTCACGATCGAGTGGGTGATGAACTTGTTGTCTTGAGTGGCGTAGACGAGAATCATAGTGCGGATTTCATTCTCGTAGTCGAAACCATACTCGTAGTCAGGAGTGGCGTTCGAGTTGGTCTGGTCGTTGTTGGTGCTTGAGCCGTCGGCCGGGTCTGTCGGGCCTGCGTCTGTGGCACTTCTGGTGGAAGGTAATGAGATACCTGCGCTTACGTGCACGTAGGAGCCGGATGCAAGGTTGTCGCGGTCGTTGCCGTCGCCAAGCATATCGTCTTTACAGCCCGTAAGGGTGATGGCTGCGCATGAAAGCAGCAGTGCGATAGGTTTGATTTTAAAATTCATAAAATTTTGAATTGATTATTGATTTGTTTTCTGTTTCTCTGCTTATTTCGTCTTTATGGTAATGTTCACTCAATGCTAATGTACCTGTAGACCAATGGCGATGATCGTTTAACGGTAATGTTCCCTTCAATGGTAACGGTCAATTAGCGGTAATGATCCTTTTATCCAATGGTAATTTGAGGAGCGATGGTAATGTTCATTCTCAGAGAGTGAGATTGTCGCGGGCATCACGGCCTGAGCCGTGACGCCCGGGCGATTTTATTTTGTAGTGGGCACTACGATTTCCACGTCGGGAGTTGCCGAAAGCTTCTCGATCTGCTCCATATATTTGTCAGCCTGAGGATAGCCGGCTTCCTGCGACATCTGGAAGTATTTCTTGGCCTCGCGATAGTCTTTGCGCTTGGCGGCGAGCACACCGCGGGCGAAGTTGGCCTGCGGGTTGAGCCCGGCCTTCAGCAGGCAGCTCTGGGCGGCTTCGAAATCGCCTTCCTTGAGATAATAGTTGGCCACGTTGAGGTTCAGCATCGGGTCGTCGGGATATACCTCGACGGCTTTCTTCATCACGTCGAAGAACTGCTCGCTACCCTCGGGATACTGCTGGGCCAGGGTGTAGAAGTCTACGGGGCGCAGCTTCGTGGGGTCGCTGTTGTAGAGGCGACGGAGCTCGTTGATGTCGGTATACACCTTGATGCTGTATTTCACGGTGTAGTCCGAATGACGCAGCCAGGGGTAGATCTGCTTCAAGATCACCTGGTAGTCCTGCGGGAAGCGCGTCTTCAGAGCAAGGTCTTTGGCGTCGAACCCGAGAGGACCGTCGATCACCGTCAGAATCTCCTGGCGGTTGTTGATGTTGAAGTTCATCGAGTCGGTGATATAGTTGCGCAAGCCGGCCCAGTCTTCAGGGTCGTAGCTTGTGGTCATGATCCCTTTCTGGAACTTGTAGAGGTTGTTCACATAGTTGGCCAGCGTCTCGGTACGACCTTTTGCCAGGCGCACGTTGTTGTCGTACGGACCTTCCGGAGAAGCGAAACCCTTGATGTGCACATTGGTGATGATGGCGTCGGTGTCTTGCTTCACGATGTCGATCGAGTTGAGAATCTTCTGAATCTCCTGACGGTTGATCATATAGTCGGGGTTCAGCTCCGTGCGGTTTACCACGAAGTTTACGAACGCCTTACCCTCCACTGTCTTCTCTACGGGAGCGTCGCTCATCGGGGGAGCGAACACGTAGTCGTATTCAAGCTCGGGCTTCTCGGTGTTGATCAGGGCGATGAGCTCGTTGCCGAACTTGCTGTTGCCCGGGATCACGTGAGGCTTGGCGCAGCAGGTGGCGCTCTGGCAGATCACGTCGACTTCCGACTGTGCCATCCAGTCTTGCCACTGCACTTGCTCGGCCAGGGTGATGATATCCTTGGAGCCGGAGCGGTATACGCGGCTGGTGGGAGTGCCCGCCATGTTGTGGCGCAGGTAGAAATACCAGCGGTTGCGCCCGCAGATGGTGATGGGCTCGAACTCGATGCTGTTTTCACCGTCGCTGGAGATCAGCATCGGAGTGAAGATGGCCTCGCCGTTGCGCCCGATCTTAAAGTCTTTGAGGTTGAGCTGCAAATCGATGTTTACAAGCCCGGCCTCCTGATTGATCGTTACCTCGGCGTCATACACCTTCAGGGGAGACTTCTCGGCGGCAAGAGCGCTGCCTGCCGTCATGGCCGCGATGGCCAATGCTAAATATTTGGATTTTATCGTAGACATGACTTGCAATTAAAATACGTAAATAATGTTAAGGGCTGCTTTGGTGGGGCCGAAATAGTTGTGGGGCTTGTCGGATTCCACCTTATAGCCGCAATCTTTACATTTGAATTTGTCGTAGCGGGTATAGATCCACCCGATGCCGATTTCGGCTTCAAAGTTCCAGTGCTTGTCGAGGATCCAGGAATACCCGTAACCCACGCCGGCGCCGGCCATCCATCCCTGCAGACGGTAGTCTTTCAGCTGGCGAAAGTCTGTGCCCAGGAAATCGAACGGAAGGTTGAGGTTGCCGAAATTGTACTGACCGCCGATGCCGTGCAACGCCAGGAAGTGGCCTGCAAAGCGCTGGCAGAACCAATAGCGGGCTTCGGGCTGAACCATCCATTGTTTCCATTTCTTGTTGTTGACTGTCCAGGCGTTGAGGGTGCCTGAAACGTCGAGCGACCATTTGGGAGCCAGGCCTACCTCTATGCCCAGTGTCGGCGACAGAAGGGCGTCGTACAAGAGGTTGGTCTTCAAGGCAACGTTTTGCGAAAACAAAGCGGGGACCGATGCTGCCATCAGCGCCACTGTTGCCAAGAGTTTTTTCAACTTCATAAAGTTAGCTTTTATTTTTATAGTGTTTTTGATTTCTTCCTCTGCTGTGTTGTCCTGATTCTGCTGTTTTCTCCTGATACCGTCCTCAGTTGTTTCGATTTCGACCACCTTTGGTGTGATTGCGCACTCTGTCGGGGAGAGTTCGCCTTCTGTTGTTGTGATTTCGTAGTCAGAGTTGTTGATTTCGTCTTCAGTCAGTTGATTGCTGTCTCAGTTGCTTGAATTCGACCTCAGTTACTGTTGATCACGACCTCGTTTACCATTGGTTGCGATTTCGGCTTTTCTTAGGTTTCGTTGTCAGGGTTTAAGTTTTCTCAGGGCTGTTTTCCTTCAAAAATTCACTCAAATTGTCCATCCGTTCTGTGGGGATAATTTTCCCGTCACCCCTGCAGTTGGAGGCCAATTTGGCGCAAAATTACTAAATTTCTCTCAAATCGCCAAAAATAAAATGCGCTCATACCCCCAAGTTTAAATATTTTTATCAAAAATTTGCAAATAGAGTGCCCGTTTGAGAAAATTTCTTAAATTTGCACGTCATTCCGGCCTCCCTAGGGCGCCAATCCGGCCGGCTTGACTCAAACCCGGAAAAGAACCTACGATGGGTGCAGTAGTTACAACCATAGCATTGCTCGTGATCTCCAATGTCTTCATGACCTTGGCCTGGTACGGGCATCTCAAGCTGCATTCAGCCGGAGTTACCTCAAACTGGCCCCTCTTCGGAGTGATAGCGCTCTCCTGGGGTATAGCCCTCTTCGAATACTGCTTCCAGGTGCCCGCCAACAGGATCGGTTACGCCGACAACGGAGGCCCCTTCTCGCTGATTCAGCTCAAGGTGATTCAAGAGGTGGTGTCGCTTTCCGTCTTCACCGTGGTGGCCATGTTTCTCTTCTCGGGCGAGAAGTTTCATTGGAATCACGTCCTGTCGTTTCTCTGCCTGGTGGCCGCGGTCTATTTTGCATTTATGAAAACCGGGACGTCGTAGGGTGACGGTGCCGGTCTGTAAAAGACAAAGAGTCTTGATCTTACCGCGCGTGCCATGGCGAGATGACAACTGAGAACGAAATCAAAAACGGAAATAAAACAATCAATTCCGACGCAAAATTATAACGACAAAACAGAAAGGAACTATTATGGATAAACTAAGTTACGCATGGGGCCTCGCTATGGCTTCCCAACTGAAAGGAATGGGAGTAGAAAACCTCAACATCGAAGATTATTGCGCAGCCGTGAAGGCAGTGTTCGCCGGCGAAGAACCGGCCGTTAAGCCTGAAGAGGCGCAGAAGCTCATCCAGGAGTATCTGGGCGAGCTCGAGCAGAAAGCCACCCGTCTGGCCCGAGAAGCCGGCGAGAAATTCCTGGCGGAAAACGGCAAGAAAGAAGGTGTGCACACCACCGCTTCCGGCCTACAGTACGTTGTGGAGAAAGAAGGCACCGGCCGTCAGCCGAAAGCCACGAGCAACGTCACCGTGCACTACACCGGACGCCTGCTCAACGGCCAGGTGTTTGACAGCAGCGTGAGCCGTGGCGAACCGGCCACCTTCCCGCTCAACCGCGTGATTCCGGGCTGGACCGAAGGTCTGCAGCTGATGAAAGAGGGCGCGAAATACGTGTTCTTCATCCCCTCCGACCTCGCTTACGGCGCCCAGGGGGCAGGCCGCGACATCCCGCCTCACTCCACTCTCATCTTTGAAGTGGAACTCATCAAGGTAGAAGACTGAATCTCAGTCGGAAAGATACTCCTGGCGGAAGGTCAATGCCCAGCCTTGACCGATCAGAACAGATTGTAAAGTTTCAATTAAAATTTGATAAGATGAAGATATACAAAAGATTGATGATGGGAGTTGCCCTGACCGGCTTGACAGTTCTGGCAATGGGTACCCTCTCCTGCAGCTCCAAGAGCGGCGAGACTGTCGAAACCGAGGAAGCTGCAGCCGAAGTAGCGACTGAGCAGGACGGCGACGCTGTCGATACCGATGCCGAAGCAGCCGCCGAAGTAGCCGAGAACGGCACCGAGGTGGCCGAGGCGGAAGCCGCCTCCCAAACTGCAGAAACTGACGCTGCCGCCCAACAGGCTGAAGCAGAGAAAGCTGCTCCCAAGGAGAAGAAGTCAGCCGAGAAGAAAGATTCCTACTCCACCACCGCTTCAGGCCTGAAATATAAAGTGCTGAAGAAAGGTGACGGCAAAGGGAAATCTCCCAAAGCCACAGATGTGGTGATGGTGCACTATGAAGGTCGCCTGCTCGACGGAACCGTGTTCGACAGCTCCTATCAGCGCCAGCAACCCACGCAGTTCCCGCTCAACCGCGTGATCGCCGGCTGGACCGAGGGCCTGCAGCTGATGCAGGAGGGCGACACCTACGAATTCCTGATTCCCTCCAAGCTGGCCTACGGCGAACGTGGAGGCGGCCCGATACCGCCGAATTCCGACCTTATCTTCAAGGTTGAGCTAATCAAGGTGGGTCAATGAAACGGAGAATGGCAACAGCCGCGATAGCCGTGGCAGTGCTGGCAACGGTGGCCTCTTCCTGCACGGAACGGCGCCGCGCCAGCGACCCGGTAGTGGCCGACGGCGACACCATCGAGGTGGTGATCGGCGCCCAGGAGACTTCCGAGCCCACCCCCGACGCTCCCTCCTACGAAATCATCGAGATAGAGGAGAGCGCCGATGCAGCCCCGCAATGACCAACGGGCACCCGGATGAGTTGAGACCGGGTGAACCCTGCAAACCCTGGAAATGGGTGAGACTGAATAGATTGGAAAAGGGTAAAACTGAATGAATTGAAAACTGAGAAACCACATTTTAATACACTTACTATGAAAAGAATATATCTGCTCTTGCTGCCCGTGATGCTGCTCTGCAGCTGCGGAGGAAAGAGCCCGAAGAGCCTGGAGGAGCTGAAAGAAGGCACCCCGGCCGACTCGATGATGTTTTATTTCGGTCAGATCCAGGCCAACAACTACTTCATGGACATGGAGACCGACACCATGCTCCGCTCTCCTGAAGCCCGCGCGCAGTTTATGGAAGGCTTGCGCAAGGCCATGGAGCTTGAGAAAGACTTTGACCATGTGGCCTACAACAAAGGTCTGAAAGAAGGTGTGCGGCTGGCCATCAGGCTCCGCGAATTCGAGTCGCGTTACGGATGCGAGTTCCCGGAGTCGGTGCTTCTGTCGTCGATTGAGACCGCCCTCAAGTCCGACACCGGAGTGAACGTTGCCGAAGCCCAGAAAGGTTTTTATAAGATAAAAGACCGCTTCGAGCTGCAAGCCGGCGAGAAAGAGCTGGAACAATCGAGAAAACTGCTCGCGAAGGAGGCTCCCGGAAGGGGATTCGAGATGGTGAGCGACACCCTCTACGCCAAAGACGTGACCCCGGGCAACGGCGGCGTGCGCTTTAAAGACGGCGACCGTGTGGCAGCTGAAGTTACTGCCACCACCCTCGACGGCAAGGAGATAGAGACGCGCCAATTCCCTGACAGTATCACCATCGGCGCCGGAAGAGTGAAAAGAGTGGTTTGCCTGGCCATGCACACCATGACCGACGGCCAGACCCGTTCCTTCATGACCACTCCGCGCACCCTCTTCGGCAAGGAGTATAAAGGGCTGTATCTCACGGCCGACGAACCCGTGATCTTCACGGTGAAAGTCACCAGAGCGGAGTAACCCGTACCCCTAAGAAGCGCCATCCCTAAGAATCAGCCCCGGCGCCTGAAGATCGGCACCCGAGCCCGAAAGAGATAATCGGATATGAAAAAAGGTCCCTTCGATTATATGTCGGAGGGACCTTAAATTGTGGTTTTACCTGCCGGGTGTGGGGCCGGCGGGAAATGCTATGGGAGTTCGAAGTTGATCTCTACCTTGGCGTCGGCATCCACGGGTTTGCCGTTTTTCTCGGCGGGAATCCATGCCGGCATACCTTTCACGAGACGGATCGCCTCGGTCTCCAGGTCGGGGTCGACCATACGCACGATCTTAATCGTGCCGATACTGCCGTCGGTGTGGACTATAAAGGCCACATCCACAATCCCTTCGATGCCATTGGCCAAAGCCTGCGGAGGATAGATGAGATGGGTGGCGATATACTGGTCGAGCTCGGCCTTGCCGCCTGGGAACTGCGGCTTGTCGGCAGCCACTGCTGTGGCGGCGGCGAAAGCCAGCATCGTAATGAGAAGGAGCTTTTTCATAGGTCTTTTCAATTTATTCAGTAATAATGCGTTAGTCCCCGTCTCAGGGGGTCTTGGCCTGCTTTTCGAGGGGTTACTCGGCGATAACGAGCTTATAGTTTTTCTTACCCTTCTGGAGCAGTAGATACTTGCCGTTGAGCAAAGCGTCTGAAGATATGACAGCCTGCGGGTCGGTAAGTTTAATCTTGTTGAGACTGAAACCGCCCTGCTGCACCATCTTGCGCGCCTCGCTCTTTGAGGGGAACATGTCGGTCTTGACAGCGAGGAGCTCGAGCAAAGGTATCCCTTCGGCCACTTCGGCTGCGCTGACGGAAGCGCTGGGCACGCCGTCGAGCACTTCGAGGAGCATCTTTTCGTCGAGAGCCTTCAGAGCCTCGGCCGTATTGTTGCCGAAGAGGATTCGGCTTGCTTCCACGGCGGCATCGTAAGCCTCGCGGCCGTGCACCATCACCGTTACCTCCTCGGCGAGCTTCTTCTGCAACGGGCGCATCCCCGGGTCGGCCTTATGCTGCTCCACGAGCGCCTCGATCTCCTCACGGGTGAGGAAGGTGAAGATTTTCAGATACTTTTCGGCTTCTTCGTCGGAGACATTGAGCCAGAACTGATAGAAGCGATAGGGGGAGGTGTAGCGGGCGTCGAGCCAGACGTTCCCCTGCTCCGTCTTCCCGAACTTCGTTCCGTCGGGCTTGGTGATAAGCGGGCAGGTGAGGGCGAACGCCTCGCCGCCGGTCTTGCGGCGGATGAGCTCGGTGCCGGTGGTGATGTTGCCCCATTGGTCGGAGCCGCCCAGCTGCAGCTTGCAGCCCATCGTCTGATAGAGGTTGAGGAAGTCGTAGCCCTGGAGGAGCTGATAAGTGAACTCCGTGAACGAGAGGCCGTCGCGCGACTCGCCGCTGAGACGCTTCTTCACGCTGTCTTTGGCCATCATGTAGTTTACGGTGATATGCTTGCCGATGTCGCGGGCGAAATCGAGGAAGCCATAGTCTTTCATCCAGTCGTAGTTGTTGACAAGCTCTGCGCGGTTGGGGGCGTCGCTTTCGAAGTCGAGGAATCGTGCGAGCTGGGCCTTGATGGCCTCCTGGTTGTGGCGCAGGGTGGTTTCGTCGAGCAGGTTGCGCTCGGCGCTCTTGCCCGAGGGGTCGCCGATCATACCCGTGGCGCCTCCCACCAACGCGATGGGCTTATGGCCGCAACGCTGGAAGTGCCTGAGCATCATCACCCCGCAGAGGTGGCCGATGTGGAGGCTGTCGGCCGTGGGGTCGATGCCGAGGTAGGCCGTGGTCATCTCTTTATCAAGTTGTTCTTCTGTTCCGGGCATGATGGAATGAATCATGCCGCGCCATTTCAGTTCGTCAACAAATTTCATAATTCTTTATTTTCAAAACGCTTTGTGCCGTTTTGCTTTCTTGAAGAACGGCAGGTTACTATTCGGTTATTGTGAGGAGCACCGTTTCACCCACGGCTTTTAGAGTGGCCGGGGAGATGTTGCTCAGATTGTCGTTTGTGGTGTGCCACACGGGGTCGAACCCCTGGTAGCCGTCGGAGTCGCGATAGTCTATGATGTCGACGGCCGGGATTCCGGCTTTGATGAGCTCCACATGGTCGTCGGTGATGGCGCCTCCGAAGCCCGAGTGGAATAGGGAGGAGTGGCCGAGCCGTGCGGCGTTGCTCCAGATCTTTTGCTGCAGGCCCGGATGGGCTTGCGATGAGAAATATTCAAGGCCGAAGCGGGCATCGGGCGAGCCTACCATGTCGAGGAGAATGGCCTGGGCCGGATGATAGTCGGCAACGGGCGGATGCTGGGCGAAATAGCGTGTTCCGAGGGCCCAGCTCTCTTCATCGGCATGGGAGCCCCAGTCTTCGGCGTCGACGAAGAGGATGTCGATGCCGGCCTTGGAGTCGGATAGTGCGAGCCGACGGGCAATCTCGAGCAGGACGCCGATGCCGCTGGCTCCGTCGTTGGCGCCGAGCACGGGCATCTCCCGTTTGGCAGGGTCCGGGTCTTCGTCGGCCCATGGGCGCGAGTCCCAGTGGGCGAGAAGAAGCGTGCGGTGCGGAGCGTCGGAGTTAAGGCGCCCCATGATGTTGCGGGCCTGGAGCGGGGTGCCGTCGAAAGCTGTGAGGACGGCTTTTTGCTCCACCACCTCCCATCCGAAATCGTGCAGACGGGCAGCGAGCCAGTCTCCGGCGCGGCGGTGGGCCTCCGTGTTGGGCACGCGCGGACCGAACTCGAGCAGGCGCTCCACGTAGGCGTAGGCACTGTCGGCGCTGAACTCCGGGCGCGCCACCGCCTCATTCTGCACCGCTCCGGCGCTGTCGGCCCCGGCGGCGTCGGCCTTCCCGGCCGAGCATCCGATGCAGCCTGCGCTGGCCAGCAGCAACGTTGTCATTAGCATTCCTGATTTCATCATCGCGAGCGGTGGGGAGCCACGAGTGGCCCATATTCTTTGCAAAATTATAAAAAAATCCCTATTTTTGCGATAGGTTATGCGCAAATTAACAGATACGATACTCACGATGGGGAAGATAGCGGTGATGACACGCCGCGTAGGTAAACCCGTTACGCCGCCCGCGCCCGCGAGGAGGCTGATAATTTTGGGTAACGGTCCGTCGTTGCGCCAGACCATCGACGAGAATGCCGACTTGCTGGCCGAAACCGAGACCATGGCCGTAAACTTCGCGGCCAATACTCCGGAGTATTTCACTCTGAGGCCGGCGCGCTACATCCTTACCGACCCGCATTTCTTCGAAGGCGCGGAGAAGGACCCGAATGTGAGGAGGCTGTGGGAAAACCTGCAGAAGACCTCCTGGGAGATGACCCTGCACGTTCCGGCCCGGCGCAAGATTCCCGCTCTCCCGGCCAATATAAAGGTGCAGCGCTACAACATGACCCCCGGCGAGGGATTGAGATGGGTGTGCCGTCGGCTGTACAAGCTCGGAATGGCCACTCCGCGACCCCGCAACGTGCTGATAGCGGCCCTGATGGAGGCGATACGAAGCGGATATGAGGAGATATACCTCACCGGCGCCGACCACTCCTGGCCACACACTCTCTATGTAGACGGGCAGAACCGCGTGGTGAGCGTGCAACCACATTATTATCAGGATAATAAGGAGGAGTTGGAGAGAGTGGCTGACGTCTATTCAGACAGGCGGATGCACGACGTGCTGGGCAACATGGCCGTGGCCTTCAGAAGCTATCATCAGGTGAGGGATTACGCCGACTGGCGTGGAGTAAAGATCTACAACGCTACCCCAGAGTCGTTGATAGATGCGTTTGAACGCAGGCCGCTCCCGGAAAAGAAAGCAGACTGAAAGGGTTTTTGTCAGGCTCCCACTCCCGAGGGGTTAGGGGAGATGCGCGAGCGGGCGAAGGCGCCGGCTATCAGCGCCGTAAGGAGGCCGAGAACCACGGAGGGCGCGAAGGCCAAAGCAACGTCGCTCCAGATCAGCTTTACAGGGTATTCGCTAATGAGCAGTTTGGAGGGATCGCCCTGGAGTTTCACCAGGCCGAACTCCTGCTGCAGCCAGCAGAGAAGCACGCCCAGCGCGATGCCGATCACGCCGCCCAGCAGCGACACCATCACACTCTCGGAACTGAAAATGCCGCCAAGGCGCCGGCGTCCCATCCCCAGGGCGTTCATTATACTCATGGAGCGGCGCTTCTCGATGATGAGCATCGTCATGGTGCTGATGATGTTGAAGCCTGCTATGAGCAGGATGAAGACCAGCAGGAGAAACGACACCCATTTCTCGATGTTGACCATGCGGAAATTGACTTCCTGGAGCATGGAGCGGTCGCGCACCACAAAAGCGGGGCCCAGTATGGCCCGGAGCTTCTCGGCAGCAACCTCGGGGGCTATCCCCGGCTGCAGATAAGCCTCGAGGGAAGTGGCCTGGTCGTCGTATTGAAACAGGTGGCGCGCAAGGCCGATGGGAGCGATGATCATATCCTCGTCGTATTCACGTTGCTTCGTCTCGTAGATGCCGCTTACCGTAACAGAGTCGGCTACAAACGAAGCGGCGGGATTGGCGGGATTATACCGGCCCTCCCTGCGGGGAGCGAAGAGGAGGATGTTTTCATTCTCGTAGACGTTTCCCAACCTCACTGCCGCCCCCAGCGAGGCGAGCACCTGCGGGCGAGGCGTGTTGGCCATATATTCTTCATAATCTTCAAGATACTCGAATTCGGGCATCTCCTCATAGTAAGGCGAGGGGATTTCGCCGCCCTCGAGAATGAAGCCGGAGAGGCGACTGTTGGCCGCCAGCATTTCGGGGTCGAGCCCTTTGATTGTAACCGGGAGCTCGCGGCCCTCATAGATTGCCAGGGCCTTGTCGCTGACCACCGGCATCACCGACTTTACGTAGCCGGAGGCCTGGAGCAGGGAGATTATGGAATCGGGATTGGCGATCACCTTCCCTTTGGCCGGAGTGACGAGCACATCGGGGGCCAGGATGTCAAACTTCTCGGTCATCAGAGAGCGGAAACCGTTGAAGACCGAGAGCACGCAAACCACGGCGGCGGTCGCTATGGCGATGCCGGCAACGGAAACAGCCGCAATGGCACTCACGGCGCCATGCGACTTTTTGCTTTTAAGATAGCGCCAGGCTATCCATCGGCTCAGATTTCCCACTCGTGGTTTCTATTCCTTTTTCAATTTTGGGTTGCAGACTTTTCGTCACTTCTTCTCGTCGGGGTCCACATAATCGTCGGCCGTGCCTTTGATCGGGTCGGAAGCCAGAAGGCGGTCGATGTTTTCGGCATAGTCGAGCGAGTCGTCGAGATAGAACTGCAGCTCGGGGCATTTGCGGAGCACTTCCTTTACGGCCTGCGCGAGCTCGTAGCGCACGGTCTTGGCCTGGGCCTTGATATTCTCGAGAATCTCATTGCTCTTGTCGGAAGGGAAGATGCTCAGATATGCCTTGGCGATGCTGAGGTCGGGCGAAACGCGCACCTGGCTCACCGTAACGAGCACACCGCCGAGGCGCGCCGTCTGGCGACGGAAGATTTCGCTGAGTTCCTTCTGGATATATCTTGCGATTTTTGCTTGTCTTTTTGATTCCATAACGTTAAAATTTTGTGTGTTTTCAAAGATATAACGCGCGAGAGAGTGGATTGGTTTTATAGGGATGCCTATGTTTCAGAATCCGGGGCCGGGGCTTGGATTTTCGGTTTGTAGATCAGGGTGAGGCCGTCGCGGACAGGTATGACGGCGACCTCCATTTCCGGATCTTGAGCCACGATGGAGTTGAACTCGCGGATCCCTTCCGTCTGGCGGTCGTGGCGGCCGGGTTCGATTATATGGCTGTCCCAGAGGGTGTTGTCGGCGATGATGAACCCACCCGGAGAGAGCAGCCGCTTCGCCTCGCGGTAGTAGGCCGGGTATTGGCGCTTGTCGGCGTCGATGAAGATAAGGTCGAATTCTTCGTCAGGAAGGCCTGCGCAAACGTCGAGGGCATCGCCTATAATGAGGTCGATTTTCTCGCCGTGCGGCGATTCGTCAAACGCCTGGCGTATAGGGAGTTCGAGTTCTTCTTCAAGCTCGATAGTTACGAGACTGGCTTCGGGAGCGAGTCCCTCGGCGATGCAGAGTGCGGAGTAGCCTGTAAACGTACCGAGCTCCAAGGCGCGCCGCGGGTTTACCATCCTTGTGAGCATCTTGAGGATGCGGCCCTGCACGAGGCCGGAGCACATACGGCCGTTGACGCGCTGCAGGTTGGTGGCGCGTTCGAGCCGCGAGAGGTTTTCAGGCGCGGCGGAGATATGGGCTTCGATGTAGGCCTCGAGAAGCGGATCCATAAGATGGTAAGCGGGGTCGGATTTTATTGCTGTTTGTCAACGGCCTGGAGGTAGCGGAGGGCGAGCTCGTACCCGTCGAGACCGCAGCCGGCGATGACGGCGCGTGACTTTTCAGCGGTTACGGAGTGGCGCCGATACTCTTCGCGGGCGTGAATGTTGCTGATGTGGACCTCCACTACCGGGGTTGAGATTGCGGCGATGGCGTCGGCGATGGCGATGGAGTAGTGGGTGTAGGCGGCCGGGTTCATCACGATACCGCGACACTCCGGGTCGGCTCCGGCGGCCTGCAGGCGGTCGATTATGGCGCCTTCCGAGTTTGATTGGAAGAACTCGATATTCACCTCCGGGAGCGCTTTGCGCAACTCGGAAAGGTAGTCAGCAAAAGTGCGGTTGCCGTAGATTTCCGGTTCGCGCGTGCCGAGCAGATTCAGGTTGGGACCGTTTATAATCAGATACATAGGTAGAAAAATACAGTTGTCTTATATAGTTATTGTTCAGCCCGTGTGCATAAAAGATACGAGTGGGCTGTAATAAAGTGCAAAAGTAAGCAAGAGTTTGCGAAAAAGCAAAACCGCCAAGCGTAAACAGCAAAAAAGCTCCCGATTAAAGGAGCATGGGATAACGTATGGGGGTGTGATGATTATTATAACTCAAAACTTATGTGTAGATGGCCGCCTAAACCTCGCTCCACTATATCATAAAGAGTGCGGAGCGTGATATTCTCGCCGTCATTTTCTACTTTTGATATAAAAGTGCGCTTCTTATCAACACGCTCTGCAAGTTGCTCTTGAGTCATATGCAACTTCTCTCGCGCGGATCTTATCTTGAAACCGATACGAAGTGCTTCAAGTTCGTTTTCCAGTCGGTCGCGTTCCGGAGTCCCGACTTTCCCGTAATATTTATCTTTAATTTGGTCGAGTGTCTGTATATTCTTCATGTGATGTCGTTTTTTTCGTTATAATATTCATTCATTATTTTCAATGCTCGATCGATTTCTTTTCTAGGTGTTTTTTGAGTTTTCTTTTGAAAACCACTGAATAACACTACCAGCCTATTACCATCAAAGCAACAAAAAATTCTGAAAATGTTTGACCCTAGTTGCACTCGAACTTCAAAAAGTCCATTAGTCCCCTCGATATACTTTAAGTATGTGATTGGAACTCTTTCAACATTTTCAAGGATATCAAGTACCTTGATTATCTTGTCTTGAACTTTTCGAGTCTGTTCTTTGAAGAAATCATCAAAGTAATTTTTATATGATACAACCTCTCTATATTTCATTTTACAAAGGTAACTTAAAAATTACATTTATGCAAATATGTTGCAAAAAAAGAGCAACAGGAAACCGAAGTTTGCCATGTTGCTCTTTCCTCTCTCCTCGCGGTATGGACGGGACTCGAACCCGCGACCCCCTGC
>JAFLTX010000023.1 GCA_022509145.1 Muribaculaceae bacterium
CGTCGCCGATGAGCTTGCGCTTCGGGTCGGTGGAGAGGGTGGTCTTGCCGGTGCCCGAGAGGCCGAAGAAGATGGCGGTCTCTGTCTCGTCCATATTGGTGTTGGCCGAGCAGTGCATCGAGGCGATGCCGCGAAGAGGATTGAAGTAGTTCATCATCGAGAACATACCTTTCTTCATCTCGCCGCCATACCAGGTGTTGAGGATGATCTGCTCTTTCTGTTTGATGTTGAATGCCACTACAGTCTCGGAGTTGAGGCCGAGCTCCTTGTAGTCTTCCACTTTGGCTTTCGAGGCGTTGAACACCACGAAGTCAGGCTCGAAGTCTTTCAGCTCCTCCTCGGTGGGACGGATAAACATATTGGTCACGAAATGAGCCTGCCAAGCCACTTCCATGATGAAGCGCACTTTCAGGCGGGTGCTTTCGTTGGCGCCGCAGAAGCAGTCTACCACGTAGAGCTCCTTGTCTGAGAGCTCGCGCACTGCCTTTTCGCGAAGCTTGTCCCATACCTCGGTGGTGATGGGCTTGTTGTCGTTCTTATATTCGTCGGAGGTCCACCATACGGTGTTTTCGGTGATTTCGTCTTTTACCAGATATTTATCTTTGGGGCTGCGACCGGTGTAGATGCCCGTCATTACGTTTACGGCGCCGAGGTCGGTCAGCACTCCCTTCTCATATCCCATCAGAGCTGGATTGGTCTCGTCTTTGTACAGACGGTCGAACGAGGGGTTGCGCACGATGCCCTTGACATCCTTGATGCCGTAGCGTGAAAGGTCTAATGTTGCCATGTCTTTAATGTTATATAGTTAATTTTACCTGTGGATTTGTTTATGACTACAAAATTACACAAAAAAATTGTACTTCATTCAAAAAATTTAATTAATTTTGCTCAAATTAGAAACAAAAATAGAAATTAACTTTAAACCGGATAGACGTGAAAAAAATTCTACTTCTTTCAGCCCTTGCAGTGGCTGCTCTCTCGGCCCAGGCCGAATCGTTCTCAGACTATTTCACCCTCTCTTACAAGGGTGCTGCGCTTGAAAACGGCGCCGTGGTAGCTTCAACCGACAACGACGGCTCGATGTACTACTGCGACGTTGACGTGCTGCAGGTATCGAGCGTTGAAGGCCTGAGCATCAACGTATACAGCGAATATGTAGGCACTCCTTCCTATCAGCAGATGCTCGACGACAAGGCCACTTGGGGTCAGCCTCTGCTCTGCTGGTATGCCGCCCAGTACTACGGCAACTGCCCAGAGGCTCCGACGGGTCTCGTGGCCGACTATGATCTCAACAAGGCCGACAACTATCCCAACTGGGACGGCTTCCAGCTCCAGTTCCATCTTACGAACACTTATTACCAAGACGAGGATGGCAACTGGGTTGACGTTCTTCCAACAGCTACTTCCACTTATCCCATCAAGCTCACTGCGCTTGTAAACGGCAACCCCGTAGACAGCTTCACTTTCAACGTCCAGATAGGTCCTGACGCCGATGCAGCTGTTGAAGCTGTTGAACTCGACGCCGATGGTCCCGCCCAGTATTTCGACCTCTCCGGCCGCCCCGTGGTGCGCCCCGAAAGCGGAAGCATCCTCATCGTGAAAGAGGGCTCGAAGGTGAGCAAACGTGTGGTAAGATAATCTTTGATTGCCAACATAACATTCAGAATCTTAAAACCTTATGAATATGAAAAGAAATTTACTCCTTGCAGCTTTGGCTATTGCAGGCCTGTCGACAAGCGCCCAGACCTATACCGTAACCGCCAACGGTCAGCCCGTACAAAACGGCTCGACCATAGATTGTTATGACTATGAATTCGATGAATACAACATTGATGGCGTTTCCGGAACAGATGTCCAGATAAATCCTCGTCTCTTCCTCTCCACAGAGAAGGAATACGCACTGAATATGACAGTTACCAACAACTCCAACGTAACAATTCCCGACGCGCTCTTCTGCTGGCCCACAACTTGTGTAAACGTAAAGGCAGGTCAGTCACAGACCCAGACGGGGACCTCAAGCACTTCACCTCAGCCTATGCAGATTGACAGCGACTTTTTCGACATCAATGACCCGGCGTTTACTCTCCCCCTGAAAGTGGAAATATCCCGCGTTGACAACGCAGGCGAGAAGTTCAGCTTCACAGTAAATCTGATCTGGGATCCTTCGAAGGTGGCAGCAGTAGACCTGGTTGAAGTCGATGACGTAGCTCCCGTTTACTACGACCTTGCCGGCCGCCGCGTGCTCAACCCCGAAAAGGGTGCTCTCGTGATTGAACGCAGAGGTGCCAAGGCGGTGAAAAAAGTTTTCTAAATGACTGAATTTCAAATCGCAAATATCGAGCGGCTGCCGGAAGCGGCCGCTCGATTTATTGATAACCTGCGCCCGGGCCGCGTCTATGCCTTTTGCGGACCGATGGGCGCCGGGAAAACCACTTTTATCGCGGAAGTGTGCCGCCAGCTGGGAACGGCCGACGACACCAACAGCCCCACGTTCAGCATCGTGAATGAATACGACACGGAGCGCGCCGGGAAGGTGTTTCATCTCGACTGCTACCGCTTTGAGTCGGAAGAAGATGCCGTGGAAGTCGGGGTGGAAGACTATCTTTACTCCGGGGCCGTATGTTTTGTGGAATGGCCCGAACGTATCGCCGGGCTCCTCCCCGACGACACGGCCGTGGTGCGTATCGGCGTGGCCGACGACGGCTCGCGCCTCATTCAAATAGATGAAGATTAAGACTATAACCCGTACAGGCTCTACCAACACCTACCTCAAGGAGCATCCCGACGAGGTGGGCCCGATGACGCTCCTCATTGCCCTCGAGCAAGACGCCGGACGCGGCCAGCGAGGCAACTCGTGGGAAGCAGAGCCCGGGAAAAACATCACCGCCTCTTTCTTCTTCGCGCCCGAGAGGATAGCCCCCGCCGAGCAGTTTGCAATCAGCGAGGCCACGGCGCTCGCCGTGGTGGATACATTGAGCCGGTTCGGCATCGCCGCGCAGGTGAAGTGGCCAAACGATATCTATATGGGCGACAGGAAGATAGCCGGCATATTGATTGAAAATTCCATCGTAGCCGGCACCGGTGGAAGCGGGGCCAGAATCTCGAGAAGCATTGTCGGAATCGGGCTCAACGTCAACCAGCAGCGCTTTCTCAGCGACGCACCCAATCCTGTTTCGATGGCCAACTTGACCGCCGATACGATCTTTGATTTGGGAGAAGTGAGCGCCGAGCTCTGCGATAATCTTGAGCGGCGCATCCGCGAAGCGGAAACCGACCGCACTACCCTTCACGCCCATTATATGGCCACTCTTTGGCGCGGCGATGGCGGAAGCTACCCTTTCCGCGACACGGCCACCGGTGAAGAATTCTCGGCCACGATTTCCGACGTGGAGCTCACCGGCCATCTCACCCTCCATACCTCCGACGGCCCTCGCCGCTACGCCTTCAAAGAAGTCGCCTTCCTCTAACCCTCTCGCCCGGCGATTTCTAAAGTGTGCGGGTGTCAGTAGGCTATTTCGACGGTGGTCTGGTTGTAATCCCAGGGGAATTTGATCGTCAGCGTCTGGTCATGGCGGTCGTAATGCCAACCATACTGGCGGATGGCTTTCGGGCTTGCCCCTTCCGGAAGCTGCATATCGCCGCCTAAAGTCACGCTCTTCGGAGCCTTGTCGTAAATCACCTCCAGCGTCACGTTGCGGAAGTCGGCCATGCGGTCGTAGGCCCCGCCGTCGGTCTCGAGACGGATGTTGATATATTTCCCGTCACGGTCGCCGGTGAAAGTAGTGAGCTGATATGCGCCGTCCTGCAACGAATTCGGCGAGTGGCGGTCGTCGTCAAACAGCGTGTAGCTCGTCTCCTCCGTAGAAGGATAATATCTTACCGTAACGTCGGCCGGATTATATTGCGTAACGTTCTCTATCGGCTGTAAATACAAAGGAATAAACGAACCCTCTTTCACAAAGAGCGGAAGCTTGTCGAGAGGCGCGCTCACCTTTACAGTCTCCCCTCCCCTGTATTTCTTGCGGGGATTGAAGAAGTCGAGCCACGTGCCGGCCGGGAAGGTAACCTCACGGCTCACGGCTCCCTGATGCATCACGGGAGCCACCAATACGTTGTCGCCCCACAGATATTCGTCTGCGATGTCGGCATACTTCTTCCCGGGGTTGTCGCCGCGGAAGTTGAGCGGACGGGCCATCGGTTCGCCGAAGGCCGCGTTCTCGTATGACAGGGTGTAGTTGTAGGGGAGCCATTCATAGCGCATCTTGATATAGCGCTTTGAAATCTCTTCCATCTCGGGGTAATGATACGGCTCGGGAAGGGCCTGGGCGTGGGTGCGCAGCGTGGGGGTGAAGACACCCATCTGCAGCCAGCGCACGTATAGCTCGGGGTCCGTGGGAGCGGCTTCCTCGATTGCAAACCCTCCAATGTCGGAGCTCATATATCCGAGCCCCGAAAGTCCGGAATTGAGCATAAGCTTTATCTGCGGCTGGAATCCACCCCAGGAGCGCGACACGTCGGTGGTCCAGGGGAGCACGCCGTAGCGCTGCAAACCGGCCGTGCCGCCACGCATCATCAGCAGCGGACGCAGCTCCGGATAATCGGCACGCAACCCATTGTAGATCAAATCACTCCACACGTTGCCATACACATTGTGGAATTCCTCGGCCGTTTCGCCGTTGGCGTGCACGATGGTGGCCGGGTGCACCTCGGGTTCTCCGAGATCGCCCCACCATCCGGCCACACCTTCGGCCGTAAGCGGTTTCAGGCGGCTCCAGAGCCATGCGCGCGTGGCCGGATTGGCCACATCGAGCATCCCGGCGTCGCCCACCCACGTTGTTACATCGTGAGTGTTCCCTTCGGCATCCTTGGTGAGCATCCCAAGGGAGTCGAGCAGGTTGTAATTGTCGATGGCGCCGATTTTATTGATATAAGGCTGAGTGATGAGCACTGTGTTGACGCCCAGCTGCCTGAGCGAGTCGAGCATCCCTACATGGTCCGGCCATTGGTCGGTGTTCCAGGCCAGGCGCCCCATGTCGGTCTCCTTGCCGTACCAGTAGAGGTCGAGCACGATGCCGTCTACGGGATAGCCGTGGTTTTTGAGCGTATCGATCACACCCATTGCCTCGGCCTGAGTGTGGTAGCCGTATTTCGAGGTTATGTAGCCGAGCGACCACAGCGGGGGGAGCGGCTGGTGGCCGGTGAGGTCGGTGTAGCCGCTCACGGCGTCGGACATATCGTCGCCGTTAACGAAGTAATACGAGAGGTTACGCGGCGTGGCACTCTTGTAGGTAATGGTGTCGCCCAGCTCGAGCGAACCCTTTGCATAGTCGTCGACGAAGATGCCGAACCCAGTGTCAGACACTATCCAGGGTATTGAGATACCCATCTGCGAGAGGCGCGGATCTCCCTCCACATAGGCGTAGTTCTGACGGTTGTAGAAGGTGAGCGAGTCGCCGTTGAGAGTGGTGTTGTGACCTCTTTCACCGGCGCCGTAGAAGAGAGCGCCTTCCGGCATCAGAAACGAGAGGTTTTTCAGCTCCGAAGCGTTGTCGATGGGGCCCGCGCTTTCGAGCAGCAGCGTGCCGTCGGCGTTATAGAATCTCACTTTCCCGGTTCCGCGTTCCACTTTCACCGTGGTGGTGGGCGTCACATAGGTTACCCCCTCGATGTCCACCCACGAATGCACGGGTACATTCTCCTCGGCTTCAAGCACAACGGCCTGGGTGGCTGGAGATTCCTCTCCGGCCACGGAGATTTTGAATATGTTTTCGGTAAGCGGTGTCACTTTCACGTTACCCGCCACGGCTGCAAGAATCCCCGCACAAACGGCGGCGCCGCCTATTATCCACGTCTTTTTCATAGCTTCTTCTGATGACTGGTTTCTCGTTTCTTTCTATTTCACCCTCTGCGAAATGGGGTCACACCTCGATGTCCTCGTTCTCGATCACATGCCAGGGGAGCCCCGAGGCGGCAAGCTTTTCGAGGAACGGATCGGGGTCGAACTCCTCTACGTTGTGAACCCCGGGCATCACCCATTTCCCGGTGAGGAACATATAGGCGCCAACCATCGCGGGAACGCCGGTGGTGTAGCTTACTGCCTGCGCTCCGGTCTCCTTGTAAGCCTCCTGGTGAGAGCAGTTGTTGTAGATGTAATAGGTGGATTCCTTCCCTTCCTTGTCGAGGCCGCGGATGCGACACCCTATCGAGGTCTCGCCCGTATAGTTTTCTCCGAGCGAGCCGGGGTCGGGCAGAACGGCCTTGAGGAACTGGATCGGGATTATCTCGCGGCCCTCATACATCACAGGGTCGATCCTTGCCATCCCGATGTTTTGGATCACACGCAGGTGGGTGAGATATTCCTTACCGAAGGTCATCCAGAAGCGCGCGCGGCGCAGGGTGGGGAAGTTTTGCACGAGGCTCTCCAGCTCTTCGTGATAGAGAAGGTAGCTTTCCCTCTCCCCGATGCGCGGATAGTTGAGCGGGCGGTGAATCTCGAGGCTCTCCGTCTCTACCCACTTGCCGTCTTCCCAATATTTACCCTTCTGGGTGATCTCGCGGATGTTGATTTCAGGATTGAAGTTGGTGGCGAACGCCTTTCCGTGGTTGCCGGCGTTGCAGTCCACGATATCGAGATATCTCATCTCCGAGAAGTGGTGCTTGGCGGCGTAAGCCACGAAGACGGCCGACACGCCGGGGTCGAAGCCGCAGCCCAGAATAGCCGTGAGGCCGGCTTTCTCGAAGCGTTCGCGATAGGCCCACTGCCACGAGTATTCGAAGTGGGCTTCATCCTTCGGCTCATAGTTGGCCGTGTCAAGATAATTCACTCCGCACTGCAGGCAAGCCTCCATTATCGTGAGGTCTTGATAAGGAAGGGCCACATTGATGCAGATGTCGGGTTTATGGCGATTGAAGAGCTCCACGAGTTCCTCCACTGAGTCGGCGTCGACTCTATCGGTGGTGATGTTGGGCGCGCCGATGCGCTCGGCAAGCCGGTCGCACTTCTCCTTGGTGCGCGATGCTATCACTATCTCGTTGAACACGTCGGGGTTTTGGGCACATTTGGCCGCCACTACTGAGCCTACGCCTCCGGCTCCGATTATCAAGACTTTTCCCATTATATGAATTATATTGAAAAATTTTCAACAAATTTAGGCAAAAATGCGCTAACTACGGCCATCCTGCCTGATTTTTTTGCTAATTTTGCGTTTATGAGCGGCAAAAGTGCAACTCAAGCTGCTACCGGCCCCAAGAAGATTGACGCCTCATGGTGGATGGGAGCGCTCTCGCTCGCCTTCACCGTGCTGCTGGTCTGGTATCTCTTCCGCATCGTCGATTTCTCGGCGATGATGGCCGTCATACGCCGCGGCGTGAACCTCTGGTGGATACTTCTGGCCATGGGGATAAGCGTCGGCAGCCACGTGTTGCGCGCCGTCAAATGGAGGCTGCAGCTGCGCAGCCTCGGCATCGACGCCCCCTTCATGGCGCTCTGCTGCTCAATCTTCGGCTGCTATGCCCTCAACCTCGTGCTGCCCAGGGTCGGCGAGCTCTGGCGCTGCACTTATATCGCGCGCCGCGAGAAAGCCCCGTTCACCAAGGTGTTCGGCTCCCTTGTCTCCGACCGCCTCACTGACTCGCTCACTGTCTTGCTACTGGTGGTGCTCACCTTCATCGTGGCCGCTCCGGCCCTGCACGCTTTCATGCAGAAATATCCTCTGGGCGAAGATCTCCTCGCGCTGTTTCGCAACCCGTTTTTCTGGATCGCCGTGGCCGTGGCGATAGCCATCGTGGTCGCCCTGCTCTACTTCCTGAGGGGCACCTCCCTGGTATCCAAGCTGCGCCAATGGACGGCCGAGATCTGGCAGGGGTTCGCCACGCTCTGGAGAATGCGCGGCAAGACGGCTTTCATCCTCCTTACGCTCGCCGTATGGGCCGTGTATTTCATCCAGTTTTATGTGGCCTTCTTCGCCTTCGACTTCACCCGCGCGCTCTGCGATTCATCCACGGCTTTCGGCCTGGTGCCGGCGCTGGTGGCGTTCGTGCTCAGCGCCATCGGGATGGCCATCCCTAGCAACGGCGGCCTCGGCCCCTGGAATATAGCCGTGATGTTCGGTCTTTCGATCTACGGCATCTCCGACACCCAGGGCACAGCCTTCTCCATGGTGGTGTGGACGGCGCAGACCGTCATGCTCCTGCTCCTGGGAATTTTCACCATGATTTATATCCTCGCAAAGAGAAAACATTAATTTAAAACTATATAGCTCAACAAGATAATGGAAGAAAGAGAAGATTTTTTCGAAGAAACGGCGGAAGAGAAACCAAAGAAGGTGAAACCTCCCAAGGAGCCTAAACTCAAGGCCGACGACCCCCTCTTCTACGAGCAGGAAGAAGGGAAATGGGAACACCTCACCCCCTCACCCTACCGGCGCGGTCCGTTGCTCTGGATCGTAGGTATCGTCATCGCCGCCATGGCCATACTGGTGTCGCTCTACGTCTATATTTTCACCCCGCGCGTTTCGGAAGCCGTGCAGTATGGGTATGTCGACAACATTCAGCGCGAAGGGAAAATCTTCGAATCGTATGAAGGTGTGATTCTCCCCTACAAGTCGTTGATGGACACCGTGCGCCCATACGAAGGCGATTTCGTCTTCTCCACGCGCGACGAGCATGTGGCCTCCGAACTGAGGCGCAAGCAAGACACCGGCAAGCCCGTGAGAGTGGAATATAAGATATACCGCCACCGTCTCCCCTGGCGCGGCAACAGCAAGATCATAGTAACGGCTGTCGACAGCATAGACCCCTCCGTGATCCTTCCTCCGGACCGTCGGCCGGAGCATCTCTGAAACACGCTTTCAGCTCAGCCTCTCGGGGCCGCGTCTTCCCTTCGGCTGGCGCGCTCGTAGATGATTGCAGCGGCTTTCTGAGGCGCGTTGTCGGTGCCCAGCCGCTTCCGTATCAATTTATACCCTGCTGTCTGATTCTCCCTCCCGGGGGAATTCAGAAGCAACGGCGAGAGTTCATACGCCACTTTCTCGGGGGTGCAGTCATGCAGCAGCAGCTCCGGCACCACTCTCTCGCCCGCTATCAGGTTGGGAAGCGACACGAAATCCACGTGAATCAACTTCCTCATTATCTTATAAGTGAGCTTGCTGCCGTTTGAGCGGTAGCATACCACCTGCGGCGTGCCCACCAGCGCCGTCTCCATTGTGGCCGTACCCGACGTGACGAGAGCCGCCGTGCTGTATTTAAGCAACGTCACCGTGGATTCAAACACCACCTGCAATCCGGGGTCGCGGGCCACCTCCCGATAGAATTTCTCAGGCATCGAGGGAGCCGCGGCCACCACCATCTGAAACTCCGGAAATCGCTTCGCCGCCTTTATCATCACCGGCAGATTACACCGTATCTCGCCTCTCCTCGAGCCGGGGAGCAGCGCTATTATCGGCTTTGAGGGGTCGAGACCGGCCCGCTCTATGAAATGGTTGCGCGCAGGCAGAAGTTTCAGGGTGCCGTCGATCTCCTCTACCGACGGATTCCCTACGTAGCTGATTCTGTCGAAGCCCCTTTCCCGGTAGAATTCCGGCTCGAACGGAAGGATGGAGTACATATAATCCACATATTTCTTCAGGCTCTTCACGCGCCACTCCTTCCAGGCCCATACTTTGGGAGATATATACCAGTCTACGGCCACTCCGCGCTTCCATGCCGCCTTGGCCATCTTGAGGTTGAACCCGGGGTAATCCACCAGTATCAGCCTGTCCGGCTGAAACTCCGCCATCAGTTTTTTCCCCTTCCTCAGGGCAGAGAAGATTGCGGGCAGTTTGCGGAGCACCTCGCTGAAACCCATCACGTTGAGCTGCCTGTAATGCAGATCCGGGGCCTTTCCGGCCACGTCAGCCATCCTGTCGCCGCCTATAAACCGAAACTCGGCGTCGGCATCGACTCTCTTCAACCATTCCATGAGACGCGAGGCGTGCAGGTCGCCGCTCGCTTCTCCTGCCACAAGCATATATTTCATACCATTTCCGGGTCTTAGCCCCATTCTGCCAAAACAATTTTTATCGAATGGGTTCTGATACCTGCAAAATTAGGAAAAAATCGGCAATAAAGGAAAGCCCGGCAGCGTTTTAAACGTATGAAAAATCCTTTCCTTCTACCGTTTTTCGCTGTGGCAGCCCTCTTTATGGCCGTTCTGCCGGGGTGCATCTCCGACTCTTTCACCACCTCCCCGTCAGACCTTCTGGAGTTTTCGGCCGACACAGTGCGCTTCGACACCGTCTTTACCGACCTTGGAACCCCCACGGCGCGCCTGAAGGTCTACAACCGCGCCAAAAAATCGGTGATGATTTCAAGCGTGAAACTGGCTGACGAAAACAGCGCATACTCCATCAACGTAGACGGTGTGAGCGGAAAGGATTTCAACGATATCGAGATTCGAGGAGGCGACTCTATATTCGTCTTCATCGAATGTTATATCCCTGAGCAAGACCTCAATACGCCCCAGCTCGTGGAAGATAAGCTGAATTTCGTGACCAACGGCGTCACCCAGTCGGTCCTCCTCGAGGCCTGGGGGCAGAACGTAGCCCGGCTCAATTCCCTGGCGGTGACCGAAAACATGACCCTCACCGCCGAGATACCATACGTGATTTTCAACGAGATGACCGTGGAGCCGGAGGCCGTGCTTACGGTTGAGCCGGGTGCCAAGCTCCTCTTTCACGACGGCGCGTCGCTCACCGTCAAAGGGCGCATCGAAGCAGTGGGTGAGCCCGGCAAGATGATCGACATGCGCGGCGACCGCCTCGACAATGTGCTCCCCGACGTTGGCTATGACATCCTCGCCGGACAGTGGGGAGGCGTAACGATTGCCCCGGAATCGTTCGGCAACCGCCTGGAATACGTTGACATGCGCTCCACCAAGACCGGCCTGCAGGTGGATTCCTGCGCCGATCTCTCGCGCCAGAAGCTCCTTCTCGTGAATTCATGGCTCCACAACTCGCAAAAGCATGCCCTGGAGGTGAACTACGCGTGGGTTGACGCCTATGGCTGCGTCTTCTCCGAGGCGGGAGCGTCGCCGGTATATCTCGTCGGCGGCCAGCACGAATTCCTGCAATGCACTTTCTCCAACTATTATCTCTACGTCTATCCCTCCGAGCCGCTCCTCATGCTCGAGCATTGCATGCCCGAAGACCTCTACACGGATCCGTCGCAACCGCTGATGACGGCTTCATTCAAAAACTGCATCCTTTACGGCCTCTCTTCCGACATCAATCCGGGCGATCTCACCGGCAGCTTCGTCACCCTTGAATACTGCTCGCTCAAATCTCCGGGAAGCGACGACGCCAATTTCATCAACTGTTTCTGGGACACCGACCCGCTTTTCCTTACCATCAGGGCCGATTATTATTTCAACTACCATGTGGCCGACGATTCCCCGGTGATAGGCCTTGGCAATCCGTCATATCTCAACGAGCTGAGCATCATTGACATGGACGGCTACAACCGCCTCACCGACAGCCCCTCCGGCACCCCCACCCTCGGCGCCTACGCCCTCCCCGAGACCCCGCTCCTCCCCGAATAGCCCTCAGTTCCAGCTCTCACAGCTAATATAGCTATCTTAGCTAGTTCTAGCTATCTTAGCTATCCTCCTATGCCAAAATGCCTCGCGCCGAAATCCCCATCGCGCGACATCGCCGCGAAATTGGTATCAAAGGTTTGTCTCCGGGTGTAAACCCTGTTCCCCCCGCGGGGATGGGCCGCACACGGGCGCCCCACACGTAAGGCCCCGAGCCTCCCTGCCCCTATGAATGCTGAGGCCCGGTGAGCGGAATGCTCACCGGGCCTCGGTATGGTTGGAGCGATTATGGCTTAGTTGAAGCGGCGGTTACCCTTCAAAGAAGTTTCTTCGCCTCTGTTGCGGTTCTTGTTGCCACGCCATTTCAGGATGTTGTAGGCCACAGGCGCTGCAAGATAGAGCGTACAGAATGTACCTACGATCACACCGAAGATCATGGCGAAGGTGAAACTGCGGATAGTGTCGCCACCGAGGAAGAAGATACAACCGAGCACGAGCAGAGTCGAGAACGATGTCATGATCGTACGGCTCAACGTGGTGTTCAAGCTCTTGTTGATGGTGATGAAGCGGTCTTCCTTCGGATAGAGTTTCATCATCTCTCTCACGCGGTCGAATACCACCACCGTATCGTTGATCTGGTAACCGATGATGGTCAGCACGGCGGCGATGAAGCTCTGGTCAACCTCCATCGAGAACGGCAGGAAGCCCCAGCAGATGGAGTAGAAGCCGATGATGAGGAACGCTGTGAGGGCCACGGCTGCAACGGCGCCCACTGAGAAGGCGATGTTGCGGAAGCGCAGCAAGATGTAAAGGAACATGCAGACGATGGCGATACCCACTGCCCAGTAAGCGTCGCGACGCATGTCGTCGGCCACAGTCGGACCCACCTTCTGAATCGAGATGATACCGTGGTCTTCATCGGCGATGGTGAACGAGTTCTCGTCCATCACGGTGCCGTCGGCGCGGGTCAGCTCGGGCTGAAGCGACTTGTAGAGCAGACCGGTGATTTCATTCTCGATGCTGTCGTTTTCTGCATTGATCTTATATGAGGTGGAGATACGCACCTTGGTCGGGTTGTCGATGGTGATCACACCTACGCTGACCGTCGGGTCGTTGGCAGCGGCCTGAAGGTCTGCCTGAAGGCGTGTGCGGAGGTCTTCCACATTCACCGGTTTCTCAAACTGCACCACGTAGTTGCGGCCGCCCGAGAAGTCGATACCCTGGTTCATTCCCCTGATGGCGAGCGAAGCCACACTAACCACGATGAGGAGCAACCAGATGGCCGAGGAAATCTTCCATTGGCCGAGGAAGTTGATCTTTGAGTTGGCAAGGAACTTGCGGCTGATGGGGGTCGAGAAGGTCATGTTGGCGCAGCGGCCGTTGGCTGTGATCGCTTCCATGGCGATGCGGGTGAGGAACACTGCTGTGAAGAACGAGCACACAAGACCTATGATGAGGGTGGTTGCGAAGCCCTTGATCGGACCTGAACCGAAGAGCAGCAGGATGATACCTGTGATGATAGAGGTAAGGTTGGAGTCGAAGATGGCCGAGAAGGCGTTGCCGTAACCGTCGGCGATGGCCTGGCGAAGCTTCTTGCCGCCCGCGAGTTCTTCCTTGATACGCTCGAAGATGAGCACGTTGGCGTCAACCGCCATACCCAGGGCAAGCACGATACCGGCGATACCCGAAAGGGTGAGCACAGCCTGAAGCGATGCAAGGATACCGAGGGTGAAGTAGAGGTTGAGGATAAGACCTACGTTGGCCACAAGGCCGGGGATGAGGCCGTAGATGAGGATCATGAACACCATCAGCACGGCGATAGCCACGATGAAGCTGAGGAATCCCTGCTCAACGGCTGTTGCGCCCAGCGACGGACCGATCACGTTGTTGCTCACTACGTCTACCTTCGCAGTCATCTTACCGCTCTTGAGCACGTTGGCCAAGTCGTTGGCCTCGGCGGCGGTGAAGTTGCCGGTGATTTCCGAGCTGCCGCCCGTGATCTCGCTGTTCACGTTGGGGAACGAGTAGACTGCGTTGTCAAGCACGATGGCGATGGGGCGACCGATGTTGTTGCGGGTAAGGTTGGCCCATTCGCGCGCGCCGCGGTCGTTCATCTTCATGTTTACCGTCTGACCCTTGAAGGTGTCGTTTTCGGTGCTGGCGCTTGTCACGGCGTCGCCTTCGAGAGCGGCGTCGCCCTTAAGAGCTATGAGGCTCCAGATCGGAGTGGCTCCCTGGGTGCCTCTCTCTACGATCGCGCCGTTGAGCACGTAGTCGGGCTTGACTTCCCATACGGCCTTGAAGTCGCTCGGAAGTTTGGTGTGGGCAAGGTCTGAGTTGAGCACGCTGTCGATCACAGCCTTGTTCTCGGTGGTCACGCGGCCGATCACCGGTGTGCCCTGCTGGGCCTGGATGCCGAGATCGCGGATGTCGAGATGGTTGATTGTGTCGTTGGCGGCGTATGCCGATGCGAAGCTGTTGAGGTCGGCGCCGATTTCGTTGCCGAGATACACTTCGTAAAACTCAAGGTTGGCCGAAGATTTGAGCAGCTCGGTTACGCGTTCCGGCTCCTTGACGCCCGGAAGCTCGAGCAGGATCTGGCCGTTGCGGTCTTGCAGCTTCTGGATGTTGGGAGCTACCACACCGAACTGGTCGATACGGGTGCGGAAGATGTTGAAGGCTGCGTCTACCTGGCTCTGCAGCTGCTCGTTGAGAGCTGTTACCACGTCTTCGTTGCTCGAGTCGGCTTTCAGACGGCCGAGGTATTCACCTTCGTGCACGAAGAGGCCGCTCATGGTGCCCGGCTGGAAATAGCTGGCTACGCGGGCGATGAAGTTCTTGTCGCTTCCCTTCACTCCCTGGGCCTGTGCCTGGGCGATGGCTGCCTTGATTTGTTCTTTCTGTTGCTCGCCGGCGGCATACTGTTCCAGTATCTCCGGCACTGATATCTCAAGCACTACATTCATACCGCCCTTGAGGTCGAGGCCGAGACCTATCTCCATCTGGCGGGCCTGATTGTAGGTATAAAGGCCGAACATCACCTTCTCGTTGTCGATCGAGTCGTTGTACTGTTTCAATCGCTGTTTGTACACATCGTTGGTGGCGTCGTCCGTACCTGACATGCTTATTGCATACTCCTTGGCTTCCTTCTCGTAGTGAGAGGTGATGAAGGAGAATGAAATGTAAAATCCGCAAATAAGAATGAGCAGGATGGCAATCGTGATGATAAACCCTTTGTTCTGCATTTTTACTTGTTATTTGTTGTTTATTATTATTATCTTATTGACAATCAACACGCTGCCAGGCTGTCACATCGCTCGGTAACCCTTGCGATAGCCTGGCGCAGGCGTTTCAACTTGCAAAGTTAGTGCATTTTTGCCAAATTATAGGGGATTTTTTCAATTTTTTTTGCGCTATGACGCTTTTTTTACTATCTTCGCCTTCCGTGGAGCGCTTTCTGCCATACCCCGCATGAGGTTTCGCGGGCACATCGGCGCTCCTTCTATCCCCCTGAAAGCAGGGACCTGAATTATGAAACGAACGCTACTTTATGCCATGGCCATCGGCGCGGCGATGCTGGCGATTGCCTCATGCGCCTCGATGGGAACTCCTTCGGGCGGACCGCGTGACGAAGACCCGCCCATATTCGTGACGTCTACACCCCTACAGGGTGAGGTGGAGGTCACCCCCACGCGCGCCGTGCTCACCTTCAACGAACTCGTAACCCTCAAAGACGCCTTCACCAAGGTGGTGCTCTCGCCGCCTGCCTCCCAGGTGCCGCGCGTCTCTTCACTCGGAAGAAGGGTGATTGTCGACTTCCGCGACTCGCTTCTCCCCAACACCACCTACACCATCGATTTCGGCGACGCCATTGCCGACAACAACGAGGGGAACAAACTGGAAAACTTCATCTACACCTTCTCCACTGGCCCCACTCTCGACTCTCTGATGGTATCCGGAATGGTGCTCGGAGCCCAGGACCTCGAGCCGGCAAAGGGTGTCTACGTAGGGCTTCACTCCAACCTTCAGGACAGTGCCTTCAAGAAATCGCGCTTCGACCGCATAGCGAAGACCGACGACTACGGCAAGTTTGTGATCGGAGGCCTCCCTGCGGGCGAATACCGCATCTATGCCCTTGAAGACCGCGACGGCGACATGGCATGGTCTTCTCCGGAGGAATCGCTCGCCTTCTACTCCCAGATCATCGTCCCCACCGCCGAGGAAGCCGTGGCCAGCGACACCATCTACAATCTCCTGACGGGCGAGATCGACACCGTCAAGAGCCGCAACCGTGTGAAGTTCCTCCCCAACAACATCTTGCTCCGCTCCTACAACACCGGCTTCAAACAGCAGTATATCACCAAATACGAGCGTATCGACTCCACACGCATCAACATCCTGCTCAACGCCGCCGAGGAGCAGCTGCCTCGCCTGGAGCTCGTCGGCACCCCGCGCGGGAGTGTGCCCGTTTCAGAGGTGGCCGTGATTGAGAAATCCGCCACCAACGACACCCTCTCGCTCTGGCTCAAAGACCGCGACCTCATCAACAACGACACCCTGCGCCTTGCCATAGAGTATCATCGCGCCGACTCGCTGTATAACCTCCAGCCCGTCAACGACACCCTGCGCCTGCTCACCCAGCGCAAGTTTGTGAAGCCCACAAAGGCGCAGAAAACCAAGAAGAAGGGCGAGCTCGACTCTGTGCCAGAACCGGTGCCGACGTTTGATTTCAAGCTGCTTTCATCACGCGTGGAGGTCAACGCCCCGATGCTCCTCGAGGTGCCCGTGCCCTTGGAAGAGTTCAACCGCGCCATGGTGCGTCTCGAAACCAAGGAAGACTCCCTCTACTTCACCGTGGCCGGATTCGGCCCTGACAACATAGCCGTCGACTCCCTCAACCCGCGGAAGATAATCGTCTCCTATCCATGGGAATACGACACTTCCTACCGGCTCACCGTCGATTCGCTTGCGGCCCTCAACATCCACGGCATCTTCTCCGACGACCTGCAGCAAGACTTCACTACCAGGAAGGAGAGCGACTATGGCTCTCTGCAATTCAACATCTCCGGCATCACCGACTCCATCCCGCGCTTCGTCGACCTCCTCGACAGCTCCGAAAAGCGACTCCGCTCCCTGCCGGTGGAAAACGGGAAAGTGCTGTTTGAATACCTCCTTCCCGCCACCTACACCGTAAGGATTGTGGAAGACTTCAACGGCAACGGCCGCTGGGATCCGGGGAACTTCGAGCAAGGAATCGGCCCCGACCTCGCCTATTACTACCCCGAGGCCATTGAACTGAAACAGAACTGGAGTCAGGAAATCGACTGGAACGTCTTCGCCACCCCCGTCGACAAGATGAAAGCCTTCAAGGCTCCCAAGAAAAAGCCATAAGATTCATACCTTAAATACTAATACCTTAATAACTCCCTCCCCATGAAGAAAATCCTCCAAGACAACCGTCAATTCGTAGACGCCCGCGGCTTCGAGCCGTTTGCCGCCACAAAATTCCCGAAGCGCAAGATTGCGGTGGTAACGTGCATGGACACGCGCCTTGTCACCCTTCTTCCGGCGGCTCTCGGCATCGCCAACGGCGACGTCACCATGATCAAGACCGCCGGCGGTCTGGTCACCTCCCGCTACAGCGATTCAATGCGCTCCATCCTCGTCTCCATCTATGAGTTAGGGGTGGAGAAAGTGATGCTCATCGCCCATTCCCATTGCGGAGTGGAAGGGCTCAAGTGGTCGCATTTCAAGGAGTTGATGATTGAGCGCGGCATCCAGGAGAAGACCATCGACGAAATAATGGAAAGCGGCACCGACCTTGAGTTCTGGCTCACAGGTTTTGAAGACACCGCTAAAGCCGTGCGCGAGAGCGTAGCCCTGGTTTCTTCCCACCCCCTTATGCCCGCGGGCATCGAAGTGAAAGGGTTCATCATCGACACCCACACAGCCGCCCTGCACGAAGTCTGCTGACCGGGAGCGCAGCCTCACCCGGAGGAATCCCCCACTGAGAAAAGGAAAAAGGAGAAAGCCGTCAGCTTTCTCCTTTTTCCTTCGGGCTGCTTCGCCCGCTGCCGATCCGCTACGGATTACGGCTTATATTTCTTGATGATGAGGGCTGCGTTGTGCCCACCGAAGCCGAACGTGTTCGAAAGCACGGCGTTGAGCTCGCGCTTCTGAGCCTTGTTGAAGGTGAAATTGAGAGCATAGTCAATTTCGGGGTCTTCGTCACCCTCGGCGTGGTTGATGGTGGGAGGCACCACACCCTCGGTCAGCGCCTTCACGCTGAGGAGAGCTTCGAGAGCGCCGGCTGCTCCGAGGAGGTGACCGGTCATACTCTTGGTGCTGCTGAGGTTCATCTTGTAAGCGTGGTCGCCGAACACCGACTTGATAGCCAGCACTTCGCCGTGGTCGCCGATGGGCGTGGAGGTACCGTGAAGGTTGATGTAGTCGATCTCTTCCGGTTTCATGCCGGCATCCTTCAGGGCGTTCTCCATCACGAGTTTCGCACCGAGTCCTTCCGGGTGGGTGGCAGTGATGTGGTGGGCGTCTGCGCTCATGCCGCCGCCTACTACCTCGGCGTAGATATGGGCGCCGCGGGCCTTGGCGTGTTCGAGCTCTTCAAGGATGAGAGCTGCCGCACCTTCGCCGATCACGAAGCCGTCTCTCGAACCGCTGAACGGTCTGGAGGCGCCTTTCGGGTCGTCGTTGCGGGTTGAGAGGGCGCGCATCGAGTTGAAGCCGCCTACGCCGGCCGGGTAGATGGCCGCTTCGGCACCGCCGGCAACGATGGCGTCGGCCATGCCGAGACGCACCAGGTTGAAAGCGTCGATGAGCGCGTTGTTGGAGGAGGCGCATGCCGATACGGTGGCATAGTTCGGGCCGCGGAATCCGTAGTCTATCGAGATGTGGCCGGCTGCGATGTCGGCAATCATCTTCGGAATGAAAAACGGATTATATTTCGGGCCCTGCTCCTCGCCGTGGCGCGCATAGTAGCCTGCTTCCTCTTCGAAAGTGTGCAGACCGCCGATACCGGCTGCAAACACTACGCCCACACGGTCTTTGTCAACATCTTCGGCATCGAGTTTCGAATCGGTCACAGCCTGCTTGGCAGCCACCAATGCATACATGGCATAGAGGTCCAACTGGCGGGCACGCTTCTTGTCGAAATGTTCCGAAGGGTCAAAACCCTTAACTTCACACGCAAACTGGGTTTTAAATTTCGTGGCATCAAAATGGGTGATGGGGCCCGCGCCGCTCTCGCCTGCAACGGCTGCATTCCATGTAGTTTCTACATCGTTGCCAAGAGGCGTTACGGCTCCAAGTCCCGTTATTACTACTCTTTTTAATTCCATACTTCTCCTTTATTTTTACCCCGTTATGAAATTAGGGCCTTATAATCATAAAAGGACTCCGATGCCGATTTGACCGGAGTCCCATTTTTTCGGCGTATCGTTACGCTTAGACTCTTCCTGCGGTAGCTGCTCGGAGCCGCCCGCGGAGGGTCTTCTCTGGAAAAAGTTAAGCTACGTGTTCTTCGATATACTTAACGGCGTCGCCAACGGTCTTGATATTGTTGGCTTCCTCTTCAGGAATGGTGAGGTTGAATTCCTTCTCAAATTCCATGATGAGTTCTACGGTGTCAAGTGAATCTGCACCCAGGTCTTTGCTGAATTCAGCAGTTTCTGTTACTTCGTTCTCTTCTACCGGGAGTTTGTCAACGATAATTGCTTTTACTCTTTCTGCTATGTCTGACATGATAATAAAATTTTGTTAATTATTCTTATTTTTTGTTTCAGACTGCAAAGTAAATAATTCTTTTTTAATTGACGAAATTTTTTGCACGCTTTTTTTACTTCTGTGCACTTTTTTCGCCTCTTTTTATCCCACTTTCAGCCCCTCCCACACCTATTAATAACCGCGCTCCTTCCCCGTCTCACGTAAGGGCGCGCCCGTGGCCGGCCCACAAGACGCCTCGCCAATCGCATTAACTCCCAAATCATCTTCCACACACCTCGCTTCCGCCATTTCTTCATCAGAAGCCCCGACTCTCCGGTTTGGCGATTTGAGCTTTTCTTTATAACTTTGCTTCAGCTAACCTAAGATATTGCTGATATCGTTATAAAACTCGTATGCCTTTTACACGCCATGCGGCCAACCTTCTGGCCACCTTCAAACGTAAAAAATCGATAAGCCGCTATTCGGGCGTCATCTGCCTGGCGGTGGTCTTCGCTCTCTTCTATTTCATCGGTCAGACCATGGGAGTGGCCAACATGCTCAACACCATGATGCACACGGCCCACGACCTGCTGCTCAACACGGTGTTCTACCTGATGGGCATCTGCGTGCTCACCGGCGCCATCGGGCGACTTTTCGTGGAGTTTGGCGTGGTGAAGATGCTCGAGCGCATCCTCAGACCGCTGATGAAGCCGCTCTTCAACCTCCCGGGCGTGGCGTCGCTCGGCGCCGTGATGACCTTTCTGAGCGACAACCCGGCCATCATCTCCCTCGCCTCCGACAAGCGCTTCAGCTCTTATTTCAAGAAGTTTCAGTTCATTTCGCTCACCAACTTCGGCACGGCCTTCGGAATGGGCCTCCTGGTGATGGTCTTCATGATCGGCCAGGGCTACTTCTGGCAACCGGTGGTGGGCCTCTTCGGCGCCGCCTGCGGCTGCATCGTTTCCACACGTATGATGCAGTATTTCGTGATTAAAAATTACCCGCATTACCTCACGGAGGAAGCCCTTCCGCTCGAAGAGAAACAGGCCGAAGAAACGAAACCCGTGGAGAAATCCACCTTCATCCGCACCCTCAACTCGCTGCTCGACGGCGGCCGCACGGGCGTAGACGTCGGACTGGCTATCATCCCGGGCGTGCTAATCATCTCCACACTGGTGATGATCCTCACCTTTGGCCCCGGTGCCGAGGGGGAATACTCCGGCGCCGCTTACGAAGGGGTGGCCGTGCTTCCCTGGCTCGCAGGTAAAATCAACATAGTTTTCGAGTATCTCTTCGGCTTCGGCGATCCCCATCTCATCGCCTTCCCCATCACGGCCCTCGGTGCCGTGGGAGCCGCCCTCGGCCTCGTGCCCGGTTTTATGGAGCAGGGCTGGATCGACGGCAACGCAATCGCCGTATTCACCGCCATCGGGATGTGCTGGAGCGGATACCTCTCCACCCACACCGCGATGCTCGACTCCATCGGCTACCGCGACCTCACCCCGAAAGCCATCATTTCCCACACGGTGGGTGGTCTTGTGGCAGCCATCGTGGCTCACTTCACATTCGTCCTCATCGAATTCCTGATAATGTAACCCCGAATCTACCGCCAAAGGAATATACCCTCAACTATAATCGCACTCCCGCGGAGTGCAATAAAAATCAGGAGAGCCGAAAACAGCTCTCCTGATTTTTATAATCTCTCGATGAAGTTGACCCTTATCCTACTTGAGAACCGGGCTGCACTTCTGCGCTCGGGGTGATGACGCTCAGCGTGCCGTCGGCGTTGCGGGCGCTCAAGATCATTCCGTGGCTCTCGATGCCCATCATCTGCCTTACAGGGAGATTGGCCAGGAAGCACACCTCTTTACCTACGAGTTGTTCCGGTTCATAATAGGCCGCGATACCGCTGAGTATCACTCTCTTGTCGAGGCCGTCGTCAATCACGAACTTCAGCAGCTTCTTCGACTTCTTCACCTTCTCGCATTCCACCACGCGGCCCACGCGGATATCGAGCTTGTCAAACGTCTCGATGCTCTGCTCGGCTTTCACGGGGTCGGGGCGCCAGTCTTTGAGCATATTCTGACGCTTGGTCTCGAGCAACTTGTTCACCTGCGTCTCCACCACACTGTCTTCGATTTTCTCAAAGAGCAGCGGCAGTTTCTCCACCTTGGTGCCCGGGGCGATAAGGTTGAAATTGCCTGCCTCGTCCCATTCGAGCTTCTTGATACCCACCGATTCCGCAATCTTGGTGGCCGCAAACGGCGTGAAAGGCTCGAAGGCCAGAGCCAGCGTGGCGTAGATCTGAGTGGCGAAATACATTATCGTCTTCAGCCTCTCCTCGTCGGTCTTGGCCACCTTCCAGGGCTCGCAGTCAGCAAGATACTTGTTGCCGATGCGGGCCACGTTCATAGCCTCCCTCAGGGCGTCGCGCAGGCGGAATTCGCGGATAAGCCGCTCCATCTCCGACACTGCGAGCCTCACGTCGCGCTCAGCCTCCACGTCGGGGAGCGCCGGCGTGCCCGGTTGAGGCACCACGCCGTCGAAATACTTGTGGAGCAGCACATTGGTGCGGTTTACGAAATTGCCGAAGATCGCCACCAGCTCGGAGTTGACCCTCTGCTGATAATCCTTCCACGTGAAATTGTTGTCTTTCGTCTCGGGGGCGTTGGCCGTGAGCACATAGCGAAGCTCGTCTTCGCGGCCAGGGAGCTCCTTGAGATACTCGTGGAGCCATACAGCCCAGTTTTTCGAGGTGGATATCTTGTCGTCTTCCAGGTTGAGGAATTCGTTTGAAGGCACGTTGTCCGGCAGATTGTAGGTTCCGTCGGCCATCAGCATCGCCGGAAAGACGATGCAGTGGAACACGATGTTGTCTTTCCCGATGAAGTGGATCATCCGGGTTTCGGGGTCTTTCCACCATTTCTCCCAGTCGTCGCCCACGCAGTCGATTGTGTTGGATATATAGCCGATGGGGGCGTCAAACCATACGTAAAGCACCTTCCCCTCGGCATCCTCGCGAGGCACTGGGATACCCCAGTCGAGGTCGCGGCTCACGGCGCGGGGCTGCAACCCCAGGTCGAGCCACGACTTGCATTGCCCGTAGACGTTCGGGCGCCACTCCTTATGCTCCTCGAGAATCCATTTGCGCAGCTTCTCCTCCCATTTGTCGAGCGGCAGGAACCAGTGGGTGGTGTCGCGCATCTCCGGGGTGCTTCCCGAGAGCGCGGATTTCGGATCGATCAGGTCGGTGGGACTCAGGGAGCTGCCGCACTTCTCGCACTGGTCGCCGTAGGCCGACGTGTTGCCGCAGTGGGGGCACGTGCCGGTCACATAGCGGTCGGCAAGAAACTGCCCGGCCACTGGGTCGTAGAGCTGCTGGGTGGTCTTCTTGATAAACTCGTCTTTGGAGTCGAGACGGCGGAAAAATTCCGACGCCGTCTTCCGATGCGTCTCCGAAGTGGTGCGGCCATAGACGTCAAACGTAATCCCCAGACCCTCAAAAGATTCCTTGATCAACTTATGATAACGGTCTACGATATCCTGGGGCGTGACGCCTTCGTTTTTGGCTTTTATGGTGATGGGCACACCATGCTCGTCGCTACCGCCGATGAAGAGCACTTCTTCGCCACACATCCGCAGGAAGCGAGCGTAGATGTCGGCCGGAATGTAGACGCCGGCAAGATGCCCGATGTGCACCGGGCCGTTGGCATACGGCAATGCCGAAGTGATGAGTGTGCGTTTGAATTCTTTTCCCATAGTCTTAAATTTTCTGCAAATTTAACGCAAATTCTCCGTTCATCCAAACGGCTCCCCGCCTCCGTTTCCCTTTTTTCCCCACAAGACATCCTCCGTATTGATTTTTTTCTTAAATTTGCAAGTTATTCAGGCTTTAACAACAATCGGAGGGCTCTCAGGCCGCCCTCACCTCCATGGATAGAATCGACAACATCGACCGCAAGATACTGAACCGATTGCTCCACAACGCCCGCACCTCGTCGCGCGACATCGCCGAGGAGTGCGGCATCTCGCGAGCCGCCGTGCACCAGCGCATCCAGCGCCTCACCGCTATGAACGCAATCACAGGCTCAGGCTATTTCGTCGACCCACACGCCGTAGGGTTCACCACCTGCACCTATGTCGGCGTAAAGCTCGAGAAGGGCTCGCTCTACCGCGAGGCTGTCAAGCAGCTCGAGAAAGTGCCCGAAGTGGTGGAGTGCCATTTCACCACGGGCCCCTACTCGATGCTCATCAAAGTCTATGTACGCGACACCCACCATCTCATGGAGCTCCTCAACGATCGAATCCATTTCATTCCGGGCGTAATCGAAACCGAAACTCTTATCTCGCTCGAGCAGAGCATCAACCGCCCTATAGCCATAAACGATAATGAATAAAAAAGCAACGCTTTACTCATTCCTGGCCGCCCTTTTCCTCGCTGTGGTGGCATTCCTTTTCTTCGCCCCGGCAGACTACGAAGGGAAAGTGCTCAGCCAAGCCGATACCCTCCAGGGCCTCGCCAACAGCCACGAACTCAAGGAATACGAAGAAGCAACCGGCGAAACCGCCTATTGGACAAATTCGCTCTTCTCCGGCATGCCTTCGTTTCAGATCACACCATCCTACTCCTCCAACAAGATGCTGAAATGGGTGTTCGACCTCTACACCCTCTGGCTCCCCTCGCCCGCCAACCTCGTCTTCGCCATGATGCTCGGCTTCTTCATCATGTGCCTCTGCATGAAGATGAAGTGGCCTGGCTCGCTTTTCGGCGCCGTGGCCTGGGGGCTTTCCACCTACTTCATCATCATCATCGGCGCCGGCCATATATGGAAATTCCTCACCCTGGCCTACATCCCGCCCATGATCGGCGGCATCGCCCTCTGCTACCGTGGCCGCTACTGGGGTGGCGCGGCCCTGACCTCGCTCTTCACGGCGTTGCAGCTGGGCAGCAACCACCCCCAGATGACCTACTATTTCCTCTTCGTGGTGGCGGCCCTCGTCATAGCGTGGCTCGTGACCGACATCCGCGAAAAGAAAATGAAGCGCTGGTATATAGCCACCGGCACCATCATCCTCGCGGGAGCGCTCGGCGTGGCGGCCAACACAGCCTCCCTCTACCTCAGTTATGAATACTCCAAGGAGACCATCCGCGGCCGCCAGACCGAGCTGAGCCTCAGCCCTGAAGCCGCCGCTTCCCAAAACGGCCTCGACTACGACTATATCACTCAGTGGAGTTACGGCATCGACGAAACCATGACCCTGCTTATCCCCAACGTCAAGGGCGGCGCCAGCGTGAAACCCGTAGGCGACGGCATGGCCCCGAAATCCATGCTCGACACCGAGACGGTGCAGAACGCCACCCTCACCCCGCAGGAACAGCAGTTTATCGCCTACAACTTCATGCAATATTTCGGCGACCAGCCGATGACCAACGGCCCTGTCTACGTCGGGGCGCTCGTCCTGGTGCTCGCCGTGCTGGCGATGTTCATCTGCGAGGGGCCGACGATGACCCCCATGAAGTGGGCACTCTTCACGGTGTCCATCCTCGCCATCCTCCTCTCCTGGGGCAGCAACTTTGAATGGCTCACCACGTTCTTCATCAACAACGTGCCGTTCTACAACAAATTCCGCACCCCCTCCAGCATGCTCGTGGTGGTGGAATTCTGCGTGCCCCTGCTCGCCACAATGTGTATAATCCAGCTCGCACGAATCCCCGAATTCATGAAGCGCAACGGGATCCTGTTCTATCTCGTATTCGGCTTCTTCCTCTTCGTCTGTCTGCTCGGCTGGCTGGCACCCGGAACATTCGGCGACCCATGGTCCTCCCGCGAACTGGCGTTTATCAAAGACAACAACCTCTTCACCAATTCAGCCTACACCAATGCCCTCCTCGCCGTAGAGAAAGCGCGCCTCAACGACGTCAGCTCCGACTCCCTGCGCTCATTCATCTTCATCCTCATGGGCGCCGTCACTTGCCTCCTCTTCCTGAAGGGAGCCATCAAAAGCCGCACCGTCTTCGGCCTGGCGCTCACTGGCATCGTGCTTCTCGACCTCTTTACGGTCAACAAGCGTTATGTAGACTACGAAAACTTCACCTCTCCCGAAACCATAACCGCCTTCACCCCCACCCAGGCCGACGTGAAGATAATGATGGACCCCACGCCCAACTTCAGGGTGCTCGACATCGACGATTTCACGCAGGCACGCTCGTCTTACTTCCACAAGACGATCGGCGGTTACCACGCCGCGAAACTCACCCGGTATAACGACCTGATCGACCGCCAGATAACCCAAGGCAACGAGCAGGTGATCAATATGCTCAACGCCCGCTACCTCCTCTCCGACGGCCAGGCCATCCTCAACCCCGAGGCATTCGGCAACGCTTGGCTCGTAGACAAGGTGGTCTACGTAGACAATCCCATCGAGGAGATGACGGCTCTCGACAATCTTCCCCTCAGAAGCCAGGCCGTGGCCGACGAGAAATTCAAGGGCACTCTCGGCAGCTCGCAAGCCGTCTCGCCGGGCGACACCATCTACGAAACATCCTATGCCCCCGGCAAACTCGATTATTTCGTCAAGTCGGCCAAGGGCGGTGTAGCCGTCTTCAGCGAGGTCTTCTTCCCATGGGGATGGACCGCCACCATCGACGGCCAACCCATCGAGATAGGCCGTGTAAACTACGTGCTCCGCGCGCTCAACATCCCTGCCGGCGAGCATACCATCCACTTCGAGTTCAGGCCCGACCGTCTCAAGCGCGCCAACACCATCGGCGTCATCGCCGTGGCCCTGATTTATCTCCTCTGCGCAATGGGCATCGGCGTCTTCTGCTACAAGGCCTGGAAGTACAACAAAGAAGGGAAAGATTCCGGCAAAGACTCCGGATTCCTCCTCGGCGACGACGACAACTTCTTCGACGAGCTTATCTGATGGGCATCGCCGCGAGATTGAACAGGTGGAGAGGGAGCCGTGGTTACGGTGTCCACTCTCCGCTCGCTTTCAGCCTGGTAAAACACGTGCTCCGACCCTCACGCGGCGTTGTTTACTACGGAGAAGAAGCCCTTATGGCCACCGACGGCCTCGCGGGCCTCGAGCTGAAACGAGCCAGGATCCTGCTGCGTCTCGTGGCCGAGCTGCAACCGTCGTTCGTCTGGATTTCGCCCGGCGCCTCAGCCCATCTCCACTCAGCCGTGCGCCTCGCAGGCGAGGTGATTCGCATCTTCGACGGCTCGCTTTTCCCCGACCGCTACCCGGAAGCCGACCTTCTGGTGCTCGATTCTTTCAGCCCCTCTCCCGGGCAGGTCGCAGAGATGCTCGCCACCGGCAAGTCTCTCATCGCCTTCAATCTAAAACCTGAGGATATCGAAAATTTCAAGGCAGCCAACACTTCGGCCATCATCCTCGAAGGGGTCGATTCGCTGATTGCCGTGGCGCGTCCCGGGCTCTCTCCTTATATATATAATGTGTCGCGCTTCTGAACCCTCATCCCAATCGGCTCGACTGGCGCGCGGTTTCGCGATGCACCTGCGCCTCGAGCGCGGCTACAGCGAAAACACCATCGCCGGTTACCTCCACGATGTTGAGCTGCTGGCCGAATTTGCCGACATCCGCAGCCTCTCCCTCCCCGAAATCACGGAGGCAGACCTGCATCAGTTTCTAGCCGGCCTCATCGACATGGGAATCGGCGCACGCTCCCAGGCGCGCATAATCGCCGGCATCCGCGGTTTCTACAAATATCTTCAGCTTGAAAATTTGGTGGAGGCCAACCCGGCCGAGCTTCTCGACCTTCCGCGACTCTCCAAGACTCTCCCCGAGGTGCTCAGCGTGGAGGAAATCGACTCCATGATCCGCGCCATCCCGCCCGAGAAGGAGGAATCCCTTCGCAATGAGGCCATTATAGAGATGCTGTATGGGAGCGGCCTGCGGGTTTCAGAGCTTATCAACCTGCGTATCTCGCGCCTCAACCTCGACGAAGGGTTCGTGCTCGTGGAGGGTAAGGGAAACAAAGAGCGGTTTGTGCCCGTTTCTCCGCGCGCCCTCCGGCTCATCCGGCTCTGGCTCGACCAGCGCGCCGCCATGAAGATCGCTCCGGCCGACGCCGACATCCTCTTCCTCAACCGCCGCGGCAGCCGGCTCACCCGCGTGATGATCTTCTATATCGTGCGTTCTCTCGCCGAAGCAGCCGGAATCCAGCGCAAGGTCTCGCCCCACACCCTGCGCCACTCATTCGCCACCCATCTGCTCGAGGGAGGCGCCAACCTCCGAAGCATCCAGGAACTTCTGGGGCATGAAAACCTGGTGACTACCGAGCTGTATGTTCACCTCGACCGCTCCGGTTTGCGCTCCGCCATCGCCCTTCACCCCCTTTTCAAGACCGGAGAAAAGTAAGAAAGGACCATTTTTTCAACTTTTCTTTAATTTTTTTGAAAATTTTTCATAATTATTTTGTCAGTTTAAAAATTTGTTGTAACTTTGCAGTCGCAAATGGGGCAAGAGAGCCCTGAATCTGCAAACGGTGTGGTAGTTCAGCTGGTTAGAATACCTGCCTGTCACGCAGGGGGTCGCG
>JAFLTX010000024.1 GCA_022509145.1 Muribaculaceae bacterium
GCTTCTTCTCGTTGTCGAAGTCGATGATAACCACCTTGATGTCCTGGTCGAGTTCCACCACTTCGTGCGGGTCGCTTACGCGGCCCCAGCTGAGGTCTGTGATATGCACGAGACCGTCAACGCCGCCGAGGTCAACAAACACACCGTAGTTGGTGATGTTCTTAACCTTACCTTCGAGCACCTGACCCTTTTCGAGGCGTGAGATGATCTCCTTCTTCTGGGCTTCAAGCTCTGCTTCGATAAGAGCCTTGTGGCTTACAACTACGTTCTTGTATTCTTGGTTGATTTTCACAACTTTGAATTCCATAGTCTTGTCTACGAAGATGTCGTAGTCGCGGATGGGGCGCACGTCGATCTGCGAGCCCGGGAGGAATGCGTCCATGCCGAACACGTCTACGATCATACCGCCCTTGGTGCGGCTCTTCACGTAGCCCTTGATGATTTCGTCGTTCTCCAGAGCCTGGTTCACGCGGTCCCACGAACGGGTTTCGCAAGCCTTCTTGTGGGAGAGGCTGAGCTGGCCGTTGCGGTCTTCGAGAGCGTCGATGAAGACGTCTACCTCGTCGCCAACCTTAAGGTCGGGATTGTAACGGAATTCGCTTACGGGGATGATGGCGTCAGACTTCATGCCGATGTCTACACGCACTTCACGTTTTGAAATAGATTTCACCTTACCGGTTACTATCTCGTTCTCTTTAGCTGTCTTAAGAGTTTCGTCGTAGATTTTAGTTTGCTCTTCGCGGCTCTTCGAACCAGCTGTTTCGCCTTTTTCATAGGCATCCCAATCGAAGTTTTCGATAGGGGTTTGAATTTTTGATTCAGTCATTAAAAAGTTAATAAATAGGGTTAATAAATCACTTTAATGCAGCGCATGGCGCTACAAGGGTGCAAAGTTATAAAAAAATCATCAATGCCACAAATAATTAAGGCCGCATGCGCTAAAATTTTAGGCATGGGGCCGAGGAGATGAAAAAAAAACTTTTAATTCTTCTTGGAGAATTTCTTATAAGCGGCTGCCATACGGGTGTGATACCCCCTGCGGGCGTAGCTGGCGCCGTTGTAAGCCCGGGCAAACTTGGCCCAGTTCTTGTCGCGCAGATATTTCACCTGGCCTGTTCCCACCAGGAATTTGGCAAAGAGTTCAAGCTGGGCGAGTTCGGAGTAAGACATCTTCTCTACGAATTCATCTACCGACGCGCAGCCGCAAGTCTTGTAGTTGAACCCGCCGATCTGAAACATCCCCCAGAATGTGGCCATGTCGGCACCCTTGGCGTTCTTGTGGCGCGCGTTGGTGAGCTGCGTCCACTCCTTGAGCGCATATCCTGAGAGTCCGGGAGGCACTTTGGCGTTTTTGTTGCCGGCCTTCGAGGGTGCCTTCGGACCGTAGATGCGGAACATCGAAGGGTCGAAGTTGATGATGGGGACACCGGGCGCCACGAACCCTTTCATTGCTGCGCCGGCCTCGATCGAAACCACCGCTTTCATGGCTGCCACCTCCACGCCCAGCTCATCGGCCACGAGCTGAAAATCCTCGTCGGTGAGGCGTCTGTACCGGTCTACACTGTCGGCCTTAGCCGCAGCGATGGAGTCCTTTACAAGAGAGTCCGCCGGGATCGTGTCGGCTGGAGCAGTAAGAGGTGCGGCGTTTTGGTCTTTGTCGGCGCATGCACCGGCCGTAGACACATAGGCGATGCCGGCCAGAACGGCCAGCATCGCCCACATTAATCTGCGCCTCATAGGGCTGCTACTTTTTCAAGCACCCTGCAGAGGTGGCGGTAGAATTTCTCTACCGTAGGAATCAACAGTTTTTCGTCCGGGGAGTGAACGCCTCTCATCGTCGGACCCATGCTCACCATGTCGAGGTGAGGATATTTGGAGAGGAAGAGGCCGCATTCAAGCCCGGCATGGATGGCCTTGATGGCGGGTTTCACGCCGTAGAGCTCCTCGTAAGCCTCTGCCGTAACCTTCATGATGCGGCTTTCGAGATTGGGAGCCCATCCGGGATAGCCGTCGCTGTGGTCCACCTTTGCACCGGCAAGCTGGAAGTGGGCCTCAACCTGGCCGGCCATATCCATCTTGCGGCTCTCAACGGAAGAGCGCTGCGAGGTGGTCACCACAATCTTGTCGTCACCCTCCATCTTCACGGCAGCGAGGTTGGTGGATGTTTCCACGAGGTTTTCAAGGTCGCGGCTCATGGAGTACACTCCGTGGGGAGCCGAGTATACCGCGCGAACCAAAGCCAGCGATGTGGCTGAATCGATGCAGAATTCCGGACGATCCATCTCCTTGATCTCGAGCTTCATGTTCGGTTCCACACCCTTGTATTCGTTCTTTATGTCTTCAGCGTAAGCCTTGAGTTCGGCCACTACTTTCTCCTTATGCTCAGCGAGCACGCCGAACTCGGCGCTTGCCTCTCTCGGGATGGCGTTGCGCAGGTTGCCGCCTCTGATGCCGCACACTTCCACCGGATATTTCTGCGAGCAGTTCCAGATGAAGCGCGAGATGAGTTTGTTGGCGTTGGCGCGACCCAGATGGATATCGCCGCCGCTGTGGCCGCCGAGAAGGCCCGACACCTCCACATGGAAGTAGGCGAAGTTGTTGGGAGCCATGCTCTTCTTGTATTCGAAAGTGGCTGTGGTGTCGATACCGCCGGCACACCCTACGAAGATTTCGCCGTCGTCTTCTGAGTCGAGGTTGAGAAGCATGGTGCCGGTGATCATGTCCGGGCCGAGGTTTTCGGCGCCTTCGAGGCCGATCTCTTCATTCACCGTGAAGAGTGCTTCCAGTGGGCCGTGCTCAAGAGTGTCGTCGATCATCACCGCGAGGGCTCCTGCCATACCGATGCCGTTGTCGGCGCCCAGAGTGGTACCGCGGGCTTTAACCCATTCTCCGTCAACATAAGTGGGGATGGGGTCTTTCATAAAATCGTGCTGAACATCGTTGTTCTTTTCAGCCACCATATCCATGTGGGCCTGCATCACGATAGTGGGTGCGTTTTCGTGGCCCTTTGTTGCAGGCTTGCGCATGAGCACGTTGCCCACCTCGTCGGTCTTGACTTCGATGCCGTGCTTGCCGGCGAAGTCGAGAAGATATGCGCGGATTTGCTCTTCGTGGCGCGACGGACGCGGCACTTTCGTTATCTCATCAAAGCATCGCCAGATCAATTCAGGCTTAAGGTCTTTTACATCCATGATATTTAGTTTAAGTTGTTGTTACAGTCTTCTCTAAAGGCCCATCTCCCTAAAAATTTCGCTTCAATCAGCGCTCAAAAATAGGCAATTTTATCCGTTCTGCCAAATTTGGGGGATTAAACCTAAGATTTTAACCATTTTTTAGAAAAGAATTTAACAATTTTGTGTAAATTTGCACCTACTTTGGAAACCACAACAAAATACGCAAAAAAGATAGATGAAAAAATTAGCATTCAGCATGGCTGTTGTGATAGGCCTGACCGGTCTGCTGGCGTCATGCGGCAAAAGCGAGAGCAAGGCGGCCGCCCCTAAGAAGAGCGCAACGCCGATAGCCGTGGAGAACGGGGTTCTCCCCTCCTACCGCTTCATCGACTTTGACTCCATCACCCTCCAGTATGCCCTGAGCAAGGAGCTCACAGAGCAGACCATGCGCCTCCAAAACAACCTCGAGGCCGAGCAGCGCAAGCAGTACACCTCATTGCAATCGCGTGCCAACGCCCTGCAGAAGAAGATGGACAACGTGACATCGCAAACCGAGGCCGATGCCCTGAGGAGCGAATACGAAGGCCTTCAGAGCCAGCAGTCGCAGGCAGAGCAGAAGCTGGCCCAGATGGGTTCGGAGCTCGAAAAGACGATGGCTGCGAATGCCAAGACCGTGATGGACTCGCTCTCCAACTTCCTGAGCGATTTCGCGGCCGAGAGGGGCTACAGCGCAATCTTTATGAAAGAGTTCACACCCTACTACAACCCCGCGCTCGACGTTACGGGAGAGGTTATAGAAGGACTTAACGCCAGATACAACAAGGTTAAATAACAATTAACCTTAATCCTGATATCGCGGCGGAAAGTCTCAACCGACTTCCGCCGTTGGAGTATAATAGATTCAGACCCCTTCAGGGTTTAAATTAGACCCCTTGACACGCTGATGATTGAAGACAACATCATAGATAAAGAGCGGAACGAACGCACCGTGCTGGTGGGATTGGTGACCAAAAATGTAAACGAAGCCAAGGTGAACGAATACCTTGACGAGCTTGACTTTTTGGCCCGCACCGCCGGAGCCGAACCCGAGAAAAGGTTTGTGCAGAAGCTGGAGTATCCCAACCCCCGCACCTACGTGGGCACCGGGAAGCTCCAGGAGATTCGCGATTATGTGGAGGGAAACGACATCGGCCTCATAATCTTCGACGACGACCTCTCGCCCAAACAGGTGAGCAACATAGAGCGGGAGTTGAAAATCAAGATTCTCGACCGCACCAGCCTCATACTCGATATCTTTGCCAAACGCGCCCAGACGGCCACGGCCCGCACGCAGGTGGAGCTGGCGCAATATCAATACCTGCTCCCGAGACTCACCCGAATGTGGACCCACCTTGAGCGCCAGCGAGGCGGCATCGGCATGAGAGGTCCCGGCGAGACTCAGATCGAGACCGACCGCCGAATAATCCTCGACAAAATCTCCAAACTCAAGGCCGAGCTCAAAGACATCGACCGCCAGAAGAGCATCCAGAGGAAAAATCGCGGAAAACTGACCCGTGTGGCCCTCGTGGGGTATACCAACGTAGGGAAATCCACGATCATGAACCTTCTGAGCAAGAGCGACGTCTTTGCCGAAAACAAACTCTTCGCCACGCTCGACACCACCGTGAGAAAAGTGACCATCGAGAACCTTCCGTTCCTGCTGACAGACACCGTGGGATTCATCCGCAAGCTTCCTCACCACCTGGTGGATTCTTTCAAATCCACGCTCGACGAAGTGAGGGAAGCCGACCTGCTGGTGCACGTGGTAGACGTTAGCCATCCCGGTTTTGAAGACCAGATAGAAGTGGTCAACAAAACGCTGGCCGATATCTGCGGCAACGTGGAGAAGCCGGTGATCATGGTCTTCAACAAGATCGACGCCTTCACCTACGTGGAGAAAGATCCAGACGACCTGACTCCCGCCACCCGCGAAAACATCCCCCTCTCGGAGTTTGAGAAGACCTGGATGGCGAGAATGGACAACAATTGCGTCTTCATGTCGGCCAAGGAGCATATCAACGTGGAAGCCCTCAAGGAGATCCTTTACCTGAAAGCAAGGGAAATCCATGCCGAGCGTTTCCCCTACAACGATTTTCTTTACCAAAAATACGACGAAGAATAATGTCTTCAGATACAGAATATCTTTCCACCCCCCTATCGGCCGAGACTCCCGTAGCCGACGGACTCCCGGAAGGTACCGCCTTCGGCAGCGAGCGCAGGCCCCTGCCCTGGTGGAGTGTGCAGGAACTTGAGCGCCGAGGGTGCACTGCCACCGACTGGAAAGCGGTTACATTTCACCCCGACTGCGACCTCTCGCTGCTCTCGAGGGTAGAGTTTGAGGGTACTTGCAGCATAGGGCGACTCGATGCCGAGCTCTACCCGGGAAGCTGCATACGCAACGCCCGGATAGTGGATTGCACCGTGGGCGACGGCGTCAGCATCCGCAACATAGGCGGAGAGATACGCAACGCCACTATCGGCAACATGGCGGTGATTGAAAACGTAGGGCGCGTGGAATTTGAAGACGAAGCGGAGTGCGGCGTAGGCGTGGCTGTAGCAGTGCTCGACGAGACAGGCTCGCGCCCGGTGCCGCTCATTCCCGGCCTCAGCGCGCAGACGGCGGCTCTCATTGCCCGCGACCCGAGGATGGCGGAGGATGAATACATACCTCAGGCCATGGCATATTGCGACACATTAGGACCGCTCAACATAATCGGAGAGAAAGCGGTGGTGAAAGATTGCGGCTCGCTCTTCAATGTGAGCGTGGGCCCCGAAGTGCGAATAGAAGGAGCACGCCGACTCTCCAACGGCATGATAATCAACAACGCCGCTCCCCGACGCCCGCTGGCTTTTGTAGGAGCGGGTGTTGATGCCGACGGCTTCATCGTCGAAGACGGAGTGGTCGACTCCGGAGCCATCTTGAGAAACGTCTACGTGGGGCAAGGAGCACGCGTGGAGAAAGGGTTTACCGCCCACGACAGCCTCTTCTTCGCCAACACATCGATGGAAAACGGCGAGGCATGTGCCGTGTTTGCGGGACCCTACTCCGTGAGCATGCATAAAGGCACGTTGCTGATCGGAGCCCAGACTTCATTTATGAACGCCGGAAGCTCCACCAACCAGAGCAACCACATGTATAAGCTCGGGCCCGTGCATTGGGGATTGCTGGAGCGCGGCGTGAAGACCGCCTCCAACTCCTACCTGATGCATGGAGCGGCCATCGGGGCCTTCTCGCTGCTCATGGGGAGCCACAAGACCCACCCAGACTCGCGCGAATTCCCCTTCTCCTATCTTTTCGGCGACAACCAAGGTGCCACGGTGGTGGTGCCGGCGATGATGCTTCGCTCGTGCGGACTTATGCGCGACGAACTCAAATGGCCCACCCGCGACAGGCGTCTCAAACGGAAACTTCCGATGCACGACAGGATTATATTCGACGTGCTCAATCCGTTCACCGTAGGGAGAATCCTGAAGGCTCTCGACACCATCTCGGAGCTGCTCCCCCTGCAGGCCGACGACGACCGTTTCATCCGCTACAAAGGTATGAAAATCAACAAGGCCACCCTCGAAAGAGCGAAGAAACTATACACTCTGGCAGTCTACAAGTATCTTTGGACGAAGCTCCCCGAAGGGCAGTTGCCGCAAGCTCCGGAAGAGCCGGCGAGCGAGGAACAGATGGAATGGATAGACCTCGCAGGACTTCTCCTCACTCGCGAGACCCTGGAGCGCGCACGCAGGGCCGAGACCCACGAGGAGCGCGAGGAAATCTTCGACGAGGCTTTCGACAACTACGCCCAGCTGGAACGCGACTGGATAGCAAGCGCCTTCTCCGACGACTGGAGAGCGACCCCGGAGCGCGTGAAGGAACTGGCCGACGAGTTTGACCACCTGATTGAAGAAGACCGCAACAATTATAAAGAAGCACTGATCTCGGAGGCCGACATGCTCAGGCTGTAGGCCCCTAAGAGAAACCGGCGGCAGCAAGAAGTCTGATTCCCCCTATAGGGAATGGGGTTGAACGGGAAGGCTGCCGAATTGAAACGATTATAAAGCAGCAACGACGATATTGAGAAGATATCTCATCTACATATTCATCACCGTGATAGCCGCGGGTCTGGCTTTGGCCGACACCCTCGGTAGCCCCGCGTCTGCCCGCTCTCAAAATTATGAGGCGGCTGAAGGTGTCGACACGGCGATGGCCGCGGATATCTTCCGAACCGACTCCCTGGTGAAGGGCGACAGCGTCTCCCTACCCGACTCGATGCTCATATCGGGATTCATGCCCGACACCCTAGAGCTCGACACAGCCGATTCCCACCTCGAGGTGATGCTCGATTCTCTTGAAGCCGGGAGAAACCGGATGTCGAAAATCAACCGCGACGCGAGCGACATCTCCGAGCCTGTCACATTCTCGGCAAACGACTCCATGCTCCTTATCGGCCGCAACAATGCCTTCCTCTTCGGCAACGGCGAGGTGGAATACGGGCAGTTCAAACTCAACTCAGACAACATCGCCATGAACCTCGAAGAGTCTACGGTAAGGGCGGAGGGACGCCGCGACTCTGTGGGAGAACTCGTGGGAAATCCCGTATTCAAAGACAAGGGCGGCGAATACGAGTCGGAGACGATGAGCTATAACTTCAAGACGGAGAAAGGATACATCACCAACATCATCACCCAGCAGGGAGAAGGCTATCTCACCGGCGGCGCCACCAAGAAGAACCAGGACGGCACCTACTTCCTCGAGAACGGGCGTTACACCACCTGCGACGACCACGAGCACCCCCACTTCTATTTCAACATAACCAAAGGGAAGCTCCGTCCGGGTAAAGACGTGGTGACCGGGCCGGCTTACATGGTGCTTGCCGACGTGCCCCTCCCGCTTGCTCTCCCCTTCGGCTATTTCCCCTTCTCGAAAAGCTACTCGAGCGGTATCATCTTCCCCTCTTTCGGCGATGACTACAACCGAGGCTTCTACCTGCGCAACGGCGGCTATTACTTCGCAATCAACGATTATGTGGACCTCGCCCTCACCGGAGAGCTCTACACGAAGGGGTCATGGGGCCTGACCGGACGCTCCACCTACGTGAAGCGTTACCGCTTCCGCGGCAATTTCAACATCTCTTACCTCACCACCATCACAGGCGACAAAGGCGCTCCCGACTACTCGAAGCAGACCAACTTCCAGGTGGTGTGGACACATACTCAAGACGCCAAGGCCAACCCAAATCTATCGTTCTCCGCCTCGGTAAACTTCACAACCTCGGGCTATACACGAAACGACCTCAACTCATACTACAGCTCGGCCTTCACCGAGAACACCAAGTCGTCGACAGTCAGCCTCAGCTACCGCTTCCCGGGCACCAAATGGAGCATAGCAGCCACTGCCAATATCGCCCAGAGAACGCAAGACTCCACGCTGGCCGTGTCGTTCCCCAACATCAACGTCTCCCTCTCGCAGCTCGCGCCGTTCAAAAGGAAGGTGTCGGTGGGCGGCGAAAGATGGTATGAGAAGATCCGCTTGAGTTACACCGGACAGTTTCAGAACTCTCTCACGGCCAAGCAGAACCAGTTTTTCCAGAAATCTCTTATCAAAGACTGGCGCAACGGCATGCGCCACTCCCTCCCCATATCGGCCACATTCTCTCTCTTCAAATATATCAACATCTCGCCCTCGATATCGATCAACGACAGGATGTACACCTCTAAAATAAAGAGGAGCTGGGATCCTAACGCATACGCAGAAGTGGCCGACACCACCTACGGTTTTTACAACGTATTCGACTTCAGCGCTTCCGTCTCGCTCGACACTAAGCTTTACGGCTTCTGGAAACCGATGAAATTCCTGGGCGACAAAGTGCAGATGATCCGCCACGTGCTCACTCCCACCGTCTCCTTCTCATGGGCTCCCGACTTCGGCGCGCCGGGATGGGGGTATTACGGCTCTTATTCCTACACCGACCGCAACGGCCAGGAAGTGACACGCGACTACGGCTATTTCCAGCACGGCATCTTCGGCGCTCCATCGAGAGGGAAGACCGGAATCGTTTCCGTAAACCTCGCCAACAACCTGGAAATGAAGGTGAAAAGCGATGCCGACTCCACCGGGGTAAAGAAGATCTCGCTCATCGAAAACTTCTCGATAGGCCAGAGCTACAACTTCGCGGCCGACTCGCTCAACTGGAGCAACCTGACCACCAGCATCATGCTGCGCCTGGTGAAAAACTTCAACCTCAGCCTGCAAGCCAGCTGGGACCCCTACACCTATCAGCTCAACTCGGCCGGCAACCCGGTGAGAGTGAACGTGCCGCGCTGGAAAGCGGGTAAAGGATGGGTTAAGCTGTCGTCTACGGGAACTTCGTTCTCATATACCTTCAACAACGACACCTTCCGTAAAAAGAAGAAAAACGAGACCCCCGACGATTTAGACCTGATTGACGGGGAGGAAGATATCGGGGCCTTCCCCGACGGAGTGCAACCGGAGTCGGACGACTTTGCGGCCAGGGCGGAGCAGCGACGGCAACGACGACGACAAAACCTCGACAACGACGCCGACGCCGACGGGTATTCCAAATGGGAATGCCCATGGAGCCTTACGCTCAATTATTCAGTGAATTACGGCTACGGCGCCTTCGACTACGACAACATGGATTACCGAGGGAAGTTCACCCAGAACCTCTCCATCTCAGGGTCCATACGGCCCACGAAAAATTGGAACTTCACCATGTCGGCTTCCTACAATTTCGACCTCAAGAAGATAGCCTACATGAACTGCTCCATCACCCGCGACCTTCACTGCTTCGTGATGACGGCTTCGTTCGTCCCCGTCGGGCCTTACAAGTCTTATACGTTCCATATCGCCGTGAAGTCTTCGCTGCTGAAAGACTTGAAATACGACAAGCGCTCCTCTACTTCCAACGGTATCCGCTGGTATTGAGAGAGGAAATTTGGTGCCAAAATTTGAAACGCGCCGGGCAGCAAAGTTTACGATTCGAGCAGAATAATTTTCTTTTTTAATAATTCCAGATAAAATTTTAACAAAATAATGCGAATAATTCGTAAGAAAATTTGTATTTTTGCACGACTTATGCCCTTTTTCTATCGGAACGGGCGGGAAATGGCATATAGTGATGAATGAAAAAATTAAAAAATAACATTATAAATTACTAACAACACAATGAAAAAAGGTTTATTATTCCCTATTCTGGGTCTCTTTCTGGTAGGCTGTGCCAACCAGGACCTCAACGATGGGACAGGCGACAACGGCATTGAAGTGCCCTCTTCTCGCAACTTCCTTAGCCTCACTGTGGTTCCCACTTCACCGTCTCCGTCAACACGTGCTCCGGAAGGCACCTATGTGGATGGCGACGACAGCGAAGGGAACGTAAAGACAGTGCGCTTCTATTTCTTCGACGGCGGTGGCAACCCCACACCGGTATGGGAAAACCGTTCTGACGGCTCCTATAACTCTTACCTCGACTGGTATCCCAACGCAAGCGATATCGACGACGGTATACCCGACAAGACCATCGAGACTACTCTGCACACCACGCTGGGTATCACCGTGCCCGCCGGGAAGAGCAATCCGGAATCAGTTGTGGCTATCATCAACCCCACCACAGCGATCTTAGGTCTCAACAACTCCACCACAATCACTGTAGGCGAAGGTGAAGGTCAGACTCAGAAGACCCTCTACGGTCCTTCTATGACCACACTTCGCGGCCTGACCGCCGACTATTATACCGATCTTCACGACAACAATTTCGTGATGTCCAACTCGGTATACGTAGAAACCAAGGAAGGTCAAAGTTCAGTAATCGACTACACGGCTCTTGAAGAAACCAACTTCATGACCGAAGAAGACGAAGCTGCAGCTGATCCTGTAGCCATCTACGTTGAACGCGTTCTCGCACGTCTCGACTTCGGTATCGGCACTACCATGACATCGGTTGGCAACGACTCTGAAGGACGCCCCATTTACAAGGCTGGCGACTACACAGTAGACAACGCATCGGGCCAGGCCATCGAAGGGAAGACCTCGGTTTACGTTAAATTCCTCGGATGGAACGTTACCTCTACAGCTGCCACCTCACGCCTGCTCAAGGACGTGAACCCCGCATGGCAGAGCAACACGCTGTTTGAAAACACTCAGATCTGGAACACTTCCGACTACTTCCGTTCATTCTGGGCCATCAACCCCGATGGGCTGGAATATCAATACGGCAGCTTCGGTCTCGACGCTCCTGCCACAGACCTCGATGATGACGATGATGATGACGACGACAACGGTGACGACGAGGACGAAGACACTTTCCAGAACGTGAATCCCGCCAATGCCCTCGAGATAGCCGATGCTGGTGAATACACCACCACGTATCTCCAGGAGAACGCCAACAAGTATGGCAATCCCGCTGCAGCCGCAGGTCCGGAATCTCCCACAAAGGTTATTCTCGCAGCTCAGCTTTGCAACGCGCAGGGTGAATCTCTCTCGCTCGCAGAATGGAACTACCACAAATTCCTCGTTCAGGATATGGTTACATTCCTCTGCGCCAACGAGCTCAACCAGCTCTGGAAAGCTCCCAAAGGCGTGACTCCCGTAACTTATTCACAGATCGCAACGACCGACGTGATGTTCAAGACTGCCCAGCAGCTCGGCATCGAAGACTCAGCCGACTACTTCACTTACGTAGTTCTCTCGCCTTCAGCTCTCAAAGACAACTCAGGTGTGGAATACCAGTGGTATCTCAAGAATCTCGACGGAACTTACACTACCTACACTGAAGACCAGGTAAACAACTACATCCTCGACAAGATCAACCACGTTCGCGTATGGAACACCGGCTGGACTTACTACTTCTTCAATGTTCAGCACCTTGGCGCCAAGGATAGTCCGGGTTACTACGGTATCGTTCGTAACCACGCTTACAAGGCAACTCTTAAAAGCCTGCAGGGTCTCGGCACTCCCGTTTACGATCCCGAGCAGGAAATCATCCCGGAAGAGAACACTTACGACGAAAGCATCGTGACTGCCGAGGTTTATCCGCTGCAGTGGCGCGTAGTGGCCAACGACTACGAAATCAAGTGGAAATAAGACCCCTCATCTCCTGAAAAGGGAGACACTCTGAATAACGATTTGACTTCGGGAGCCCTGCGCTCCTGTCAGGGCTCCCCGGAGGCAGATTGAATCAAAATCTAAATCCAACACAAGCTTTTTATATGCAGAAGTCATATAGACTCTTTTATCTCTTCTTGACATTGCTCCTCGGAAGCACGCTCGCATCATGCGAGAGCCTGTTTGAAGAAGAGGGCGATTGTACCCCCAAATATCGTATTACTTTCGAATATACGAAGAATCTGAAGTGGGCTGACGCCTTCGCCAACGAGGTTAGTTCAGTCAATCTCTACATCTTCGATTCAGAGGGGATATTTGTAAAGCAATATGACGCCGCCGGTCCCGAGCTCGCCCAACCCGGGTTTGCTATAGAATTCGACGGCAACGAGATAAAACCGGGCGACTACACCATGGTGGCATGGTGCGGACTGGTAAACGACGGCGAATCGATGCAGTCGTTCACGGTGCCTCAGCCCGTAGCGGGCCAGACCAAGCTCGAGGAGCTCATCTGTACCCTAAACACAATCGAGGCCTCACAGCTCAAGTCGAGAGCTGAAGGCGACTCCGAGCCGGAATATTCCGAAGCTGACCTCAACTTCCTTTTCCATGGTATGATTGAAGCCACGCTTGAAGACAATCACGACGGCCGTACCCAAGAACTCAAGATATCTTTGACAAAAGATACAAACCATATTACCGTAATCCTGCAGCAGCTCGACGAAGGCGAAGACATGATAGCCAACAATTACGACTTCTCAATCGTCTCGGCCGACGGGCGCCTGGCTTACAACAACGACCTTCTCCCCTACAATCCCGTTGTTACATACCTTCCCTGGAGCCGTGTGCCGCTTCAGATGGAGTCCCTCGACAACGGGGGCCCGGAAATCAACCAGGGCGTAATGGCCGACATCACCACATCGCGCATCATGGCGTCGGAGCAGTCGTCATATCTGCTCACCATCAAAGACAACCAAGACAACGACAAGGTGCTGGCCACAATCCCCGTGATATCTTATGCTCTGCTCGGCAAGAGCTATATCGAGTCTCACTACAACCACAACCAGCCCATGACAAATCAAGAGTTTCTCGACCGCATGGACGAGTATACTCTTACCCTCTTCCTCAGAGGCGACCGCTGGGTAGGTCTTCAGGTGCAGATCCTCGAATGGAGAGAAGTTACTTTCTTTGAAGACATCGTGACCCATTGATATCTGAATCTTTGGGACCAGACATAAAAGAGAGGAGCCGCGAAAATCACGGCTCCTCTCTTTTATGCGATTGTTGAGCGGGATAGCTTACATCCCCAGATTTTGAAAGTTAACTGCAAAATCATTGAATGTCTTTGACTTGGCCAACGTCTCGGCAACTTGTTTTCTTATGGGAGCGAATGATTCACTTACATCCCTTCTGCTGACAGCTCCACCAGTCAACTCATAGGTTTTATTTTCAAATGTATCGAAGAAACCATCAATGGCACTTTTGATTCTCAGCTTTTCGGAGGCAGTCAATGTCCTCTCGAGACAATACTCGGGAATATTATCAGCATTGATTCCTTCTATAGCCTTGTCGAAATCAATGTTCATAAAGCCGTTGAGATCCTTTACCGACTTGACTTCTGTGCTCATCCTGTCAAAGACCTTGCACATTTCTGTGGTCAACTTGTCACACTCGTCGGCGCGGGCCGGGATGCTGATCAACAAAGCGCTTGCGAGCACCAGGCTCGAGAGAATTGTAGTAAATTTAATCTTCATAATTTATAAAATTTAATTCCAAAGATAAAAATAAAGGGGAAGCCCCGTTATTAAAACGTTGCTTCCCCATAAACTATTATTATTTAATCATTTTTTCTCTTCCGGTTGCTTTTGGGCATCTTCCACTTTTGTGTTATAAGCTATCTGCTTCGGAGAAGAAGGCCACGATACGAAGAACGGGAATCTCACCCACAGCCAACGGGGCATCAGCTGGCAGAGCCTGATGAGCACTTCCCATCTCCAGTCTACATAGCAAGCTGTGCGACAGCTTCTAAGCGATCTCAGTATACGCGGGGCGGCATAGCTCAATTTCATTGTGAGAGGATACTGGGCGTCGGGCGACATCAAAGGCGTGCGGATCCAACCGGGACGAACGTCGGTAAACTTGATGTCGAGCTTCTGCAGGTGAGACAGCTGCTGGAGTGCCTCAAGATATGTCTGCCCGAATTTCTTGGTGGATGAATACGAGGCCAACGGTCCCATACCTCTTGTTCCGGCAACGCTGGTGATGGCCGCTATATGGCCTTTCCTCTTGTTGTCACGGAAATATTTATAGGCGGTCGATGTCATACGGGCAAACCCTACGGCATTTGTCTGCAGAGTCACCATCTCCTCCTCAAGATTCAATTCGGGATTGTCGTGGTATACACCAGATACGTGGAAATAGGTGTCCATCCCGCCGAGCTTCTTGATCAGCTTCCCGAGGCGTTCGGGGGCATCATCCTTGGTGATATCTATCTCCTCCCACTGAATATTTTTGGGGAAATCTTTCTTCAACTCTTTCAATACCTCCACACGGCGACCGGCGACACCAACCAGATGTCCTTTCCGGGCGAGGCGCTGGGCTACGTCAAGGCCTATACCAGAAGTAGCACCCATAATTACTATTCTTTTCATAATATCAGAGATTAAGATTTTATATCTATATAACAACCGTCTGCGCCCGAAGGTTTATATCCTCCCCACACCGAAAGAAAATTTTTCTGCACCCCCTCCTAACCTGAAAACATAACATAAATTCAAATTTTATATTTTAGGCCGCATTCAATAAAAATTAAAAAATAATTCCTATATTTGCGAGTACGAATTGTAAACTACAGGTCAGAAAATAAAAAGAATATTAACTAAACTATACCATTTTAAACTAATTAATTATGAAAAAGAGATTCCAATTCTTATTTTGTGCAGCCGCCATCGCATTCAGCAGCTGCCTGATCTCCTGCAGCAAATCAAACGCCGACCTCATTGACGACTACAAGAAGGTTTGCACAGAATTAGTTGAAGCAACTCAGAAAGGTGATGTGAATAAAATAAAATCCCTTGCTGAAAAAGGAGACAAGATCCTTGACGAACTCAACAAGCGCGAACTTACTGACGAAGAGAAGCAGGAAGTACTCAATATTTCCGTAGAAGCCGCTAACGGAGCCTTCTCTGCAGCTTACGAAAATTCCGGCCTCGGAATGTAATTTCTATAATTTAGATTTCTAAGATAAAAGAGGGGTTGCGCGTTCAGGTCGCAACCCTTCTCTTTACCAATTTTTCTTGGATACGCCTTGGGTAATGACCTTGAGGCTGGTTCAATAAAAAATTTTGGGCGATACCTCTAAACAGGTATCACCCAAACCACTATTATTTTACGAATGACTTATTCTCCTTTGCAGCACTGGGCCTTGAGAGCATGCTTGAAGTCTTCGAGAGCCGGATGGAAGTTCTTGAAGATTTCGTTTTCGGGGTATTTCTTCAGCACGTGGTGGAGAAGACGAAGACCCGTAACGAGCTCCTTGGCATGCTTTTCAGTAATGTTGCCTACGGCTACTGTCTTATTGATCATTTCTACCAGGTCGTGATGACCACCGAAATTGAAGTTATAAGCTTCTTTTACCTTACCGTCTACTACTTCAGTCACGTTAAAGTGGTAAGAACGTTTCTGCTTGTTGCAATCGCAATTTTCCATAATATTAAAGTTTAAAGTTTGTTGGTTTCTTTTTTCAATAATAAAACGCCGACCCCCTCAAAAAGGTTTGCACTTTCCCCTAAATTATTTTTATTTTTTCTTCGTAGATTTCTTTTTGGAAGATTTAGAGGACTTTGCACTTTTAGATTTTTTTGACGACTTCCCAGATTTCGATGTCTTCTTCGCAGCTTTACCATTCCCGGAGGAAGATTTGGAATGCTTTATCCCCTTATAACTGCTGCCGAACATAGCGGAAACACTTGGAGTATCCGTCATGGGGCGACCCTCATCATTAAGGCTGTGGCTTAGGAGCCAATCGTAAATCTCCTGGTTGCAAAAAAGGCGTGCCGGCTTTCCGTGATTCATTCCAGGAACACGGTCGTAGGAAAGACGGTTCACACCTTCAGTTTGCGCGTCTTTCACGGCACTGACCACTTTGTCGCTTTGGCTCACGGAAACGGCAGAATCGCCTGTGCCATGGATAATCCAGAGAGGCATCTGCGCCAAGCCGTCGAGATTCTTCACCGTGGCACCTCCACACATAGCGATAGCAGCCGCGATACGATCGGGATAACTTGCTGCGAAATCAAGCGTGCCATATCCGCCAAGACTCATTCCCAGGACATAAATTCGCGAAGTGTCAACGTTATGATGAGCCACGACGTAATCCACCACTTCCATAACCTTCGCAGGCCTCCAACCGCCAGACGAGACTTGCGGAGCCACGACATAGGCATCAAGGTCGCGGCCATGTTCCACGGCATAGATTGTGCCGTAACGTTTCACCTTGTTGAGGTCGTTTCCGCTCAGCGACGCACCGTGAAGGAATACTATAAGCGGCTTGGCATCGGGATTGGTGTCGATATCGGGCTCGTCGTCTTCCTCATCGTCCGGTGAAGCAATATAGGGTTGCTGCAACTCTGCAGCCAATTCTTCGGGGGAGATAACCTCCAGTTCCAGAGCCTCTTCCTCCAACGCCTCATCGTCATATCCGTCAGGGGCCTCCTCTTCGGCTGCCAACTGCGAACCATTTGTGGTTTTGTCAGCTTGTTTTGAAGCGCCGGGAGTGTAAAGCCAGAAATTGTAACCTCCGGGAATTTTCCCATGCAGTGCGCGCAAAGTGCCTGCCTGCACAGCGAAGGCACATATACAAAACAGAACCAGTATAGATAATTTCTTTAACATGTTTTCTAAATTTAGCCTGAAAGAATTCGACTGCAAAATTAGCAAAAAAGGAGGTGTATGCAAAATTCTCTCCTTTCAGTCCGCCCCGCTCTCTTTGTAAATTTGGATGAAATGGACATATAAGGAAGCCCAGACTGTTTCATTCTTAAACTTATTTGTATAATTTTGCAAAAAATTGAGAGCCCGAATGGCGACCTCTTCTTTTTATTCCATATAAATTGCTGACAACAAAGCTATTAGATAAAAATATGAAAAGAGCGATAATTCCCTTTTCTTTGATTTTGCTTGCCATGGCGTCTTGCGGGCGCAAAGAAGCTACATCTCAGGAAGCTCCCATAGAACCTGAAGCGGTATCCGAAGAAGCAGTGGCAACGATGATTGAGCTGCTCGACACTGCTTACGAAAGCGTGGCTCTCATCAAGGCTACCACCAGAGTGCTCGACACAATCACAAGCGGCGAGCTCGGGAATTATTCCGATTTATATCGCACGGCCCCCGGCGTCCTGGCCTTCAGGGGTAATCTCTACCGCGACGGCGACATGGGAGGAAAGGTAAAAGGCCGGCCGTCGGAGATAGATGTGGATTGGGAATTTGAAACCGCCTACGACGGGCGCCAGACAGGTTCTTCCCAAGGTTGGGGCGGCGGGAGCGGATGGTCAGGCCAACCGGTCTACATCGAATGGCCGGACTCCCTGCAGAAAAGATACAAAGATGCCGGCCATCTGGCTCAAGATTTTTCCGGAAAGGAGATTTTGGTAGGCTCGCTTTGCTCCAACTTATATTTCATCGATTTTGAAACCGGGAAGGCCTCGCGCCAGCCCATCTACGTATCGAATCCCATCAAAGGCTCGGTATCGCTCGACCCCACTCTCAACGGAAACGTCTATCTCGGCCACGGCATCCCCAACGAGCGTCCGTTCGGAGCGGCTACGGTGAATCTCGACAGCCATAAGATGATAGACGTTTTCCCCGAAGACCGTTCGGCTCCACGACATTGGGGGGCGTACGACTCTTCGCCTGTAAGGGTGGGAAATTTCGTTTTCCGTCCCGGCGAGAACGGCACGCTCTATAAATTTGACGTTACGGGAGAAAAGCCTCGTCTCCACTCCTCGATGAGCTACACGGCCGGCGGTCACGGGCCCGGCATGGAAGCCTCCATCAGCGTTTATGGGAATTACGGCTATACCGCCGACAACAGCGGTTACATCGTCTGTACCAACCTCAACAATATGAAACCCGTTTGGGTATATAATATCGGAGACGACACCGACTCCACGCCAATGATCAGCGTAGAGGACGGCGTACCGTACATCTATACCGGATGCGAGGAAGACAAGACGGCCCGAGGTGTGGTGAAGTATGTGAAGCTGAACGGCCTCACCGGTCAACCTGTATGGGAGAAAGAGGTGCCGGCCAAACGCTTCAATTACGGCCAGAAGCATTTCGACGGTGGCTTCTACGCCTCTACTCTCAACGGCCTGGGAAACAGCTCTGACATGGTGTTCGTAAACTGTGTGAAAAATCTCAATCAGCAAGACGGCACTTTCATGGCCATCAACAAGAAGACGGGCGAAACAGTGTATGAGATCCCGCTCGGCCATTACGCGTGGTCGTCGCCTGTTGGATTTCTCAATGAAAACGACGAGATGTATATCCTCACGGGCGACTGCGCCGGCACAATGTATCTTATCGATGCAAAGAAAGGCGAGCTGATCTCCAAAAAGAAAGTGGGCGCCAACTTCGAGTCGTCGCCTGTTGTTGCCGGCAACTCTGCCGTGGTAGGTAGCCGAGGCAAGAAGATTTATAAGGTCAGTCTGAAATAACTGTCCCGCAATTGAAACTTATAAGTAAAAGGCCCCGGAGAAGATTCTCTCCGAGGCCTTATATTTTGTTGTGATTGCTGTTCTTCTTATGAGTAGAAGGCTGAGCGCACCTTGCGGCGAATAGCAATGATGTTGATAACGAGTGTTATGGCCACCACGGCTGCCCCGCAGAGGAGTGCCACCGCCATTCCAGCTTCGTTTTGCCCGATAAGACCGGTGAGGCCGCCTATGTAGATATTACGGAAGATTAGCATCGCAATTATCGCCAAGGCATACGATATAAGGCTTACGGCCAGGGTTATGTTCTCGTACGGTTTTCCGATAGCGCGCAAGTTATACCCCAACATAATTAGCAGACGCAATTTAGAGCGATTTTTCTGCATCAAGAGTGCCACCGAGAGCAGCAGTATGAAGAACGACAGCAATGTGATCAGCGCACCTATCCCTATCACCAGCCCTGAGACGAGCTTGATGAAATAGGCCGCCTGCGCTCCTGTGTCTTCTCCGGCTTTCTCGTAGGAATGGCCGTCGAGGTAGTCACCGATGGCCACGTCGCCCGGACTGCTCACATCAACTATGAGACGTTGCACTTTCTCTCCCTCGCCCCGCTTCGCGCCCAGACTTTCATTGCTCCACTCCATGAAAGATTCCGGCACGAGAATCGTGTTGAGCCTTCCGGAGAAGCCCGTGATGTGGGCCAGAAGAGTCACGTCGCCCGAGCCGTCGCGGCTGGTGAGCCTCAAGGTTAGCGGCATGGAGGAGAGCATCCCCTCGGTAAGCTGGGGCAGCCCCGAGGCCGATGCAAACCCGAAATTGTAAAGGGTTAGATAATCTTTCGACATTATTATGGGCACCACGGTGTCGCCGGGTGTGTACTGCCAGTCGTCCGGGCTTACGTCGATAAAATCGTCGGGAATAGCCTCGAGAAACATGCTGGTAGACATGCTGCGGTCGCCCTGTTGCATGTATGCCCTCACCTCGTAGTCGGCCGAGAGGAATTTCCCCACACGGCGCACCCATGGCTGAGCCTCAAGGTCGGAGATATCTTCGTCGGAAAATTCCGTGGAATTGCTCCCGAAGGTGTGGCTTGCCGTAACTTTTCTGTTGAGGATAAGGTAGTCTTGGTTGATGAAGCTGTCGTCGCTCTCCCATATCGAGCGGATATCGCTGTAGAATTGGATTCCGGAGATCACTATCGCCAGACCTATGAAATTGGAGAGTACAAACCCAAGCATCTGCACCTTGCTGAGATTGCGGCGCAGAAGTCGGCCTATCGTGGCGGCGGAACGTAAGGTTTTCTTCTCTTTCATAGGTGGAGTGTTTTAGCGTCGGAAAGCAAAAGGTGGTTACCTACCGATGTGGCGATTATCGCCGCGCCTTGACGCCCGGCTTCCTCCTCCACAATCGAGGCCACGATGCGGTTGTTCTCCTCATCGAGGTGGCTCACGGGTTCATCAAGGAATATGAAGTCGAAAGGCTGGCATAGGGTGCGCACTATAGCCACCCTCTGCTGCTGGCCTATCGACATCTTCCCTACCGGGAAATCGGTGCGCGACTGTATCCCAAGACGAGCGAGCAAAGCCATTATCTGCTCGTTGGAGAAATGCCGGGTGATGGAATTCTTGAGGGTGATGTTCTCCCAGGCGGTGAGCTCCGGGAAGAGCCCCAGGTCTTGCGGGAGGTAAGCGATACCGGTGCGCCTTATTCCCTGCCACTTCTTTATCGGATAACTTCTCACGTCTTCACCTGAGAAGCGGATGGTGCCGATATAGTCGCGACGGGCGCCGAAGATGTAGGCGCATAGCGAGGATTTCCCCGTGCCGCTTTCGGCCGAGATGATATAGCGCTCACCCTTGCGGAGGGTAAGATTTGTGAGCCATACATCAGAAGGTCTTGCCGGCTCGCCTTTGAAGACTGCCGGCAAAACGTCTGTGAGCTCTATCTCTTTTATTTCCAATTTTATAGAGTATTCTGGAGGGTATCAGTCCCTCCGGATTTAAGCACTGTTTATGAACGATTACATAGCCAGACTGCCGAACAGCTGCACGATCGTCACCAATGAGTTTTCCCCTTCTTTCATGAGGAAATTCATATCGAACACAAGGCCTCCGTCTTTCTCTTTCAGCATTACGGACACCTGACGCAGCTTGTTCTTGATGAGGCTTTGTGTGGGTACATATACCAATCCCACCACGGCGTCTTTAAACTCGGCGGCCAAGGGTGCTATCGAATCTCCCTCTGGCGAATTGATCGAGACGTAGGCTGTGTTCCCCTCCACATCGCTCTGGAGATTCACGGCACCTTCATTAAGTTCTTTCAAGGTTTCCACCAGCTGGGTAGCGGCTTCAGCGCCGGTCATGGTGAATAGTGCATCAAAGGCTCCGTCGCCATAACCGCCGTTCATCGCCATCATGCTGTTGAGATCGGTCGACACTACGATGTTGCCGTCAAACTGTTTCAGCAGATCCTGCATATCCATCGGGAGGCCGAGGCCGGTCAAATTGCTTAGGATGCTTGAAGTGGTTTCCGGATTGAGGCCCAGCGCGAAGAAGATGTCGCCCTTACCTTTGAAGGAACGCAGAGCGTTTACATCGATTGTAGCCAACTTAAGCGCAAAAGGAGCGATTTTCGCCTTGTCGTTGAGAACCTCGACGGTACCTGAACATTTACCTTTGTCGAAATTGAGCTCATAAGCGATATATTTCGGGTCGTCAAACAGCATGTTGAAGCCTACCATCGCCTCGCGGCCTGTAGACTCATAAGCCATGGCCTTCTTGATGTCGATGAGAATTTTAACATCGGCTTTCCCTTTCTCGAACCATTCGTTCACTACCTCTGATTCGGCAGCCGAGTCTTCAGGCTTCAACTCCGCAAACTTCTTGATAACGGGTGTAGAGACTCCATTCATTGAAGTGAACCAGGCCTGATTGCCCACAACGAAGATGTTCTCGTCATCATTTACCCACACTCCGTTTTTCTCATTAAACACACCGGAGAACTCCTCTTTGATATATTTGCGGAATTTCCCGCCGTCTTTGAGTCTTACGGTCCCCAAATAATTGTTCGCATATTCAAAGCAAACGAACCCAGCTTCCAGATCAACGGGACCGTCTTTCTCGAAAAGCCCCTCTACTCCGTCTTCAATGTTGCTCGGAAGGGCATTCTCAAGCGCTTCGATATCTTCTTTAGAGAGCTTGTCGGCGAAATGCTTGATGTCGACATAAACGATTGCCGCAGTGTCTGCAGGAACTGTCGCCAAAAGTTCAGTCTTATCTTTGCTGCAAGACGCAAGCAAGAGTGTGCACACAGCAAAAATACTGAAAATCAATTTCTTCATAATCATACAATATAAATAAACAATGGAAACAAAAATAGATATTTTTTGAGAAGTTGATATGTTAATAAAATATAAAATATGTTTTGAAAAGTTAAGAAATATCCAAACCCGAAAAAATGCACCCCGGCAGGGAGGGCATTAATGAAAAAATGCTTAAATTTGTAGAAAATTTTTGAGATGGAGGCATCTTTGTCAGGTAGTTTGAGAGACTTGACCCGCAAGATAGGCCTATTGGCTGCCCAGCGCGACGACGCCAGGCGCGAGAGCGAAACTCTCAGGCAGCAGGTAGAAGACTTGCGGCATGACCTCAGGCTGATGCAGGAAGAGCTTCACAAGCGCGACCTTGATATCGAATATCTTCGTTTGTCGCATAAGCTCGCAGACACTCCTGAGGCGCTGGCAAATGCCCGGAAGACGGTTAGGCAAATGATTGCAGACGTCGACAGGGTGATAGTGATGCTCCGCGACGATGTGGCTATCTGAAGCATCCCGAGCCTTGGGATCGTTGCCGGAACAGAAGCCCTGAAGACGGGGATTCCATCGAGGAAATTTTAGATTTTCATCTCCCAAAAGAGGATGAAGATGGAAGAGAAAGTAAGAATGAAACTCGATATAGCCGGAGAAAACATTTTGCTCTCCGTGCCCTATTCTCGGCAAGAACTCACGAGGGAGGCCGAAGCGGAAGTCAACAGGCTCTTTGCCACCTGGCGGGAGCGCTTCCCCGACAAGTCGGATCGCGAGCTGCTGGCTATGATAGCCTTCAGATATGCCGACAGATATACCGAGATGGTGCGCTCCCGCGAGGAATCGCAAGCCGACCTTGAGGAGCTTACGCGCCACGTCGACAGCCTCGTAAGGGGCGAATGAGCCCTGGAGCCAAGGGCATCTTTCTCACTGTTTTTATCTGCACTCTCAGGGAGGTGACTGTCAAAAAAAGACAGGGCGCCGGATTGCTGTGTACACTCCAGTTAAGCCCAACCAAACAAATGATTTAAAAGAGAACTAAATAAAAAACAACAAAACAAAGCAGATAAAAAATGGACACCGTTATATGGATTGTAATAGCTGTTGCGGCCGCCATCGTAGGGTTTGCAGTGGCTTTATGGTACACCAAATCGTCGGCCACCTCAAGCGCCGGACTGATTCTCGAAGAAGCCAAGAAAGAGGCTGAAGTGCTAAAGGAGAAGAAGATTCTCGAAGCAAAAGAAGAGGAGATCAAGATCATCAACGATGCCGAGCGCAGCGCAAACCAGAGGTTGCAGAAAGTGCAGTCGGCCGAAGCCCGTGCACGCCAGCGCGAGCTGCAGCTCAATCAGCAGCAGGGCGACCAGGCACGCAGAAAGAAGGAACTCGACAACTTCCAGAAAGGCCTCGATGCCCGTGCCGACGAGCTCCAGGGACGCGAAATGGCCCTTGAAGAACGCCAGGAAGCACTCACCCTGCGCGAGGTGGAACTTGAGAACGAAGAGAAGAAAGCACGCGTAGAGCTCGAGAAAATTTCCGGTCTCTCGGCCGAAGAAGCCAAGGAGAAACTCATCGAAGGGCTCAAGGCCGAGGCTCGCACAGCAGCCGCCGGTTATATCAACGACATAATGGACGAGGCGAAAATTTCGTCCAACAAGGAAGCCAAACGCATCGTGATCCAGTCGATTCAGCGCGTTGCCACGGAGACGGCCGTAGAAAACTCAGTCACCGTCTTCCACATCGACAATGATGAGATCAAAGGCCGCATCATCGGTCGCGAAGGGCGCAACATCCGCGCACTTGAGGCTGCCACCGGCATCGAGATTATCGTAGACGACACTCCTGAGGCTATCGTGCTCTCAGGGTTTGACCCCGTAAGGCGCGAGATTGCACGTCTGGCGCTGCATCAGCTCGTAACCGACGGCCGTATCCACCCGGCCCGTATCGAAGAGGTGGTGGCCAAAGTGACCCGCCAGGTTGAGGAAGAGATCGTTGAAACCGGAAAGCGCACTGTGATCGACCTTGGTATCCACGGGCTTCACCCCGAGCTTATCCGCCTCGTAGGAAAGATGAAATATCGCTCGAGCTACGGCCAGAACCTGCTGCAACACTCGCGCGAGACGGCCAATCTCTGTGCCGTGATGGCCTCCGAGCTGGGTCTCAACCCCAAGAAGGCACGTCGCGCCGGTCTGCTTCACGACATAGGCAAAGTGCCCGACGACGAGCCCGAACTTCCCCACGCTATCATCGGTATGAAGCTGGCCGAGAAATATAAGGAGAAACCGGACATCTGCAATGCCATCGGCGCCCACCACGACGAAGTGGAGCAAGAGAGTCTTCTGGCACCGATCGTGCAGGTTTGCGACGCCATCTCCGGCGCCCGTCCCGGTGCCCGCCGCGAAATCGTGGAGGCCTACATCAAGCGCCTCAACGACCTCGAGCAGCTCGCCCTCTCCTACCCCGGCGTGATAAAGACTTACGCCATCCAGGCCGGAAGGGAGCTGCGTGTAATCGTCGGCACCGACAAGATTTCCGATGCCGAGACAGAGACTCTCTCGCAGGAGATAGCCCGCAGAATCCAAGACGAGCTCACATATCCCGGACAGGTGAAGATCACCGTCATCCGCGAAACCCGTGCCGTAGCCTACGCTAAATAAAGATGAAGAGAGATCTAAGGCTTCGCGAAAAGAAGGAAGCCACCAATTGGCTGGAAGGGATCACCTACGTAGGCCACGAATGCGATGCCGTGCAGGTGCAGTTTAAAAACTCACGCGCCGCATTCTTTCGCAACTCCGAAGGGTTCCCCCTCAAGATTGGTGACACCGTAGTAGTGGAAGCCAACCCCGGATACGACATAGGAAAGGTGGCCATGACCGGGCCGCTCGTGCGCCACATGATGCGCAAGGGCGGCATCGACATCACCGCCGAGCTGAGGAAAGTGTTGAGATTCCCAACAGCCGGAGACCTCGAGAAGTTTGAGGAAGCCCAGGCCCGCGAACACGAGACGATGATCAAGTCGCGCCGCATAGCCGAGGAGGAAGGGCTCAACATGAAAATAGGCGATGTGGAATACCAAGGAGACGGCACCAAAGCCATCTTCTACTACATCGCGGATGAAAGAGTAGACTTCCGCAAGCTGATACGTGTACTGGCCGAGACGTTCCGCATCCGTGTGGAGATGCGCCAGATCGGTGCACGCCAGGAAGCCGGCAGGATCGGCGGCATCGGCCCCTGCGGCAGGCCCCTCTGCTGCTCCACATGGCTCAACCGCTTCGTGAGCGTGGGCACAGGAGCCGCCCGCCTGCAAGACCTCTCGCTGAATCCCCAGAAACTCGCGGGACAATGCGCCAAACTCAAGTGTTGCCTGAATTTCGAGACCGACGTCTACTATGAGGCTGCGGCTAAAATGCCTCCCAAAGACGTTCCGCTCGAGACCGCCGACGGCACTTTCTACCTCTTCAAAAGCGATATCCTCGCCGGGAAAGCCACTTACTCCACCGACAAGCGCAACGCCGCCAACCTTGTGACAATCTCCGCTCAAAGAGCTATGGACATCATCGGCATGAACAAAGAAGGAGTGAAACCGATAGCTCTCAACGAAGAGGAAGAAGAGCCGCAAAAAGAGTATATCGACCTCGCCGAGCAAGACTCGCTCACCCGATTCGACAAAGCAAAGAAAAAGAAAAAGCGGAAACGCTCGGGAGGACAGCACGGCAATCACGGCCAACGCCAGGACCATCCTAATAAAAAAGGATGAAACCCCAAGCCGCAATAAAAGCTTCAGCGCTGCTCCTGCTTATAGTGCTTGCGTCAGGATGCAGGCAGAGAGGAGTTGTATGGACAGAAAGCCGGAACTTCCCTCGCGGTGTATGGAGCTGCGAGAGCCCGGCGACGTTTCTCCCCGATTCCGCTTCCCTCTCCGGAGCCAAGGTGAAAACGGCAATCCTCACCTTGCGCACGGCCAACGGGGTGCCCCGGCTCCCTTTGACGCTGGTGATGGAAGAAGAATCTCTGGCAACGGGCGATTACAGATGCGACACCATTACGGCCTTCCTCGCAGGCGCATCCTCCCCCGGCGAACCGAAAATGGGGATAAGCGAAATCAGCGACACTCTGAACCTGAACCTGACGCCTGAGCCCGGTTGGAGTCTGACCGTGACTCCCCTTGCCACCCCACTCGACGGTGTCATCTCCCTAACCCTCACACTAAAAGAAAATGAAAAGTAAACTCTATACCCGCACAGGCGACGCCGGCGAGACATCACTCGTCGACGGGAGCCGTGCCCCGAAAGATTGCGCCCGTATCGAAGCCTATGGCGACATCGACGAGCTGAACTCAACCCTCGGCCTGATAGCCTCCACCCCCGGTTGCCCGGAAGAGCTGAAGGGACAAATCCGGGAAGTGCAGTACGTGATGTTTGAAGCCGGCGCGTACCTAGCCACTCCTCAAAAAGAAGGCGAGCCCACAAACCTGCCGCATAGCGCCGACGACATCGCTCGCCTTGAAGGATGGATAGACGCCCTCGACGAGCAGACGCCCCCGCTGCGCAGTTTCATCCTTCCTGGAGGTAGCGAACTGAGCTCGCGCCTCCACGTGGCGCGCACCGTCTGCCGCCGCGCGGAACGCAAGATCATACGCCTCGGCGCCGAAGCCTACGTAGATCCGCAAGTTACGGCATACATCAACCGCCTCTCCGATTATCTCTTCATTGCTGCCCGCTACGCCAACTTCCTGCAAGGGATTGAAGACGTGGCATGGCAAACCCGCAATCGGAAATAATCTGAAAGCGGCAAAAGGAAGGGACTGAAAGAGAAAAAACACTCCCTTTCTAAACTATTTTAATAAATAATACGTTAAAACAAGAAAGAAAACAAAAACAACGAAAATATGTATTGGACATTAGAATTGGCATCAAAGCTTGAAGACGCACCTTGGCCTGCCACCAAAGAAGAACTCATAGACTATGCAATGCGAAGCGGGGCTCCGATGGAAGTGATCGAGAACCTCCAAGAGATAGAAGACGAAGGCGACACCTACGAATCCATCGAAGACATCTGGCCCGACTACCCCTCCAAAGACGACTTCTTCTT
>JAFLTX010000025.1 GCA_022509145.1 Muribaculaceae bacterium
CTGTAAATCTGCTGGTTGATACCTTCGGTGGTTCGAATCCATCCGCGCCCACAAATAAAGAGAGCGTAAGGCAAGTCCTTACGCTCTCAATTTTTTATTACCATATGTCAATTGGGCATCGTGCGTGCCAAATCATCATATGTCAATTGGCATCGTGCATACTGTATCACCACGTATCAATGGTAATTCTTTAGTTCCATATCAAAGGACTTTCTATCAAGCCTTAATAGGGTTCGGCAATGGGCATTGATACTTCCCTTAAGGCCTGGTGTCAGTGGGCTGCGCGGCTGTTCAGTTTGCGGCCGTCGCGGCTCCACGTGTAGATCCAGCTGCCGCTGCGCGAGGTGAAGGTGTCGCCGGCTACGCCTATCACGTCGCCTACAGAGCTCTTGGACATCGACTTATATTTCCTGCCGTCGGCATCCCAGAGGTAGATCCAGCTCCCGCTGGTGCTCACAAAGAAGGTGGAGCTGTAACCCAGAATGGTCCCTACCGAGGAGGCAGAGAGCGATTTGTATTTCCGGCCCTGGGCGTTGTAGAGATACACCCATCCGCCGCTTTGTTCGATGCTCGAGATCTCTTCAGCGTAGGCTGCCAGTCCTCCCAGCAGGAGGGTCATTACAATCAGAAGTTTTTTCATAATTCGATTTTTTCGGTTTTGCGTCCTTGACGTTTGATGTATATACCTTTTTCAGGGTGCGGAATGCGTATCCCCTGAAGGTTGTAATAGATCGCTTCTTCATTTTCGCCTTCTTCCGGCTCCAGGGAGTCAATGCCCGTAGCAACGTCCATCTTGGCTATAAGATTGTCGTAATGGCTTTTCAGCGTGGAGAGTTGCGACTGCAGCGCCGTGGCGTCGCTTGCCGGGTTGGCCACGGCCGTCGAGGCGTCGGCTGCGCTGTAAGCAACGTTGCTCATGTCGGTCGGGGTCACCTTCTTATACTGCTGGAAGGGCACGCAGATCACTTCGCCCGAGCGGTTGTCGAGCTTGAGGCCCGCGATGGCGAAAAATGCGTGGCCTCCCGCCATACCGCCGCTACGGTTGACCATAAACCTCACGGCGCGTGTGCCTTTGGGCACGGCTATTTCCGGCGTGGTGTTCCAGGTAGAGGGCGCGGTGGAGAGTCCGGAGTTTACGTGATAGACGGTGCTCCAGGTCTGCTTGTCGGTCGAGGCGGTGACGGTGAATTCCGAGATGCGTGTGGACTGGGTGTCCTGGCCGCGTGTCAGATAGGAGAGGGTTACGAAACGGAAGGTGTCGTCGCCGGGAGCCGTAATCTGGATGTAATGGTCGAGGAGGTCGGGAGTGTTTTTATTGGAGTAGTCTGAGTGGAAGTAGGTGTTGGGGTCGTCGTCGAGCAGCACATTCCATGAGGTGAAGGTGTCGCTGTTGGGGCCTCCGGTATACTTCGCGTTGGAGTCGAACAAACTTTCGTTGAGCGCAACGGCTTCAGCCGGAGAATCCACGGTTGTGCCTGCCTGCTCGAGCAGCTCGCGCGAGTCTTCGATGAGCGCGGTGAGAAGGTCGAGGGCTTCTACATAATCTTCGCCGTTTATCTTGGTGAGATACCACTGAGTGGGGTTTGACGAAGTGTCCCATTGCACGATGTTCCTGCCGCCGTCCACGTGGATTCCGAAAGGAGTCCTCCCTTGCGGGGCGAAGGAGAACACACCTACCTTGTTGTTGTCGGTCATGCGGCAGAGGGTATAGGGAGTTACCTCCTCGTTCATATTGAAGCTTACCGACTGGCGGTATGTGGGAGTGATGTATAGGCGCGTGTCGAGGTTGCGGATGGTGTAGATCTCAGAGTCGGAATCTTCATCTTCTTTCTCGATGATCCACTGGTAGTTGAAAGGCACCCCGGCGGAGGCCACGCGCGAGTAAGACGGAGCCGTGGCTATGGTTGCGTTGCACCCCAGCGTGCGGTCGGAGTAAGCGTAGTTGGTGAAGAGGTAGGTGGCTCCCGATTCTATCGGCACCATCACCTCGGGATTGTTGCGCAGGCGGTTATATTCGTCAGTCAGGAGACGGATCATGTCGGAAATCTCGTCGCCGTCGGCATCGGCATTCGCCAGCAGGCCGTTGGCTTGGGCTATGAGATCGCGCAGGGTGTCACACTCCTTGTCAATGTAGAATCCTACGCGTGTGAGCGTCGGGTCGGCGAAGTTGAGCACATTGTCGCAGCTTTCCACGCTCTGTGCCAGCAGGGCGCGTTTCTGCTCGTCGGAGCCGTCGAGCATCACGTTGGTTGCCTTCACGCTGGTCTGGTCTTCGTCGGCGCCCACAGCCTCAAGGGTGAGCTCGCCGTTGCGCAGCTGCTCGGCCACTTCGTCTGACACATTGAAAGTGTGGTTGTTGCTGAACCCTTTCAGGTTACCCTCTGAGTCGAAGATGAGGAACCCGACGCCGTCTTCGCCTTCCGTCTCCACGGTCACGGTGTTGCCGTCTACGGTATAGTTGAAGTCGCCCGAGGGAACCTGTCCTTGGCGGAAGGAGTCGAGGCCGCCGAGCTCGCCGGCTTTCGTCTTGTCGAAGCCGCCCTCAGAGGGGAGGGGCGAGTTCACGCGGTCGTCGATGGTGATGATGGCGTTGTTGACGGGGAAGTGGAAATCCTTGATCTCCTGCTTCACGGCGTCGATATCCTCCTGGGTGAGCTTGGCGTCATACTGGGCGTAGTCGTCGATATGATATTCAAACGGCACGAAGAAACCCCAGGCGGTGAAGAAGTTGGTGAGGTCTTCTTCCGCGGCCACACAACACATCTTGGCGAAGTGCAGCTGGTCGTAACGCGGGTTGTGGGTGCCCTGGAAGTCCTGGGTCTTCCTCAACGGATTCTTCCTCAGCAGCTCGAAGAGGCGGGGATAGAACTTCTTGTTGTGTCCGGCGGCGTGATAGTAGCACCATAGCTGCCAGAACATGCGAGTGGTGCCGAAGGAGCCGGTGTATTTCAGGAAAGAGCGGCCCTCCATGAAGTCGGAGAGCTGGGTGGAGAGAAACTCGCTGCGCGAGGTGGTTGCGCGGTCGCTGTAGAAAGTGGCCACGTTTGAGAATATGTTGTTGGAGGTCTCCGTGGTGCCGGCCATGTTGATCGGGCCTTGGTTCATGTGGCCGTATTCGTGAGCCGGGCCCCATAGGCCGTCGCCGTAAAAGCCGGTGAGCACGTATCCGATGTTCCCCACATTGTAGGCGGTGCGCCAAGACGTGGCATTCATATAGAGGTCGCCCTGCATTGTGATGCCCATCATCTTGTTGTTGAAATAATCGCTGTAGTGGAAGCCGGGGTCGGTCCTGTATCCTGCAACCTCGTGGCCGTCGCCTACGATTGATTCATAATAGCCGCGGTTGTAGGGATCTGCGATGTCTTCAGTACTGTTGATACCCATTAGCACACGCTCCGACATACACATTCCGTCCCAAGCCTGCATGATGTCCACGGGGTCGGTGCGCTGGTCGCCGGTGATGTTTTTGAGGTCGAGAGAGCTGCGCAGGCCGCGGGCCAGCTCGCCGGCGCCGTTGGGCTTGGTGGTGGTGTCGTTGAGGTGGAAATGGAGTATCACGAAGCGCCCCACCAGGTCATACATCGGATGGGTGGCGCGGGCCATGGTGTATTCGAGCTGCTCGCGGGTGTCATTTCCATAAAGTTTGTCGCCCGCATAGTTGAAGAAGCCGTTGATGCGGCCGCCTTCTATGTGGATCTTTATCGGGTCGAAATCCGAGAGCTTGTATTGGGTGTGGGTGCCGTTCTGCACGGTGTTCACGTTGTAATACACGTAGTAATGGGCGTTGTCTTCGTGGCAGATGAAGAGGTTGAGGCCCTTCTGCAGCCGGATGCCGTCGGTGGTGCCGGTGTGCAGGTCTGTGTCGGCGTAAGCGTTGATATAGAGTGATGCGCCGGTGGGGATGTCGTCGTCAACGAATACGCACATCATCGTGCCTTTGTCGCCCAGTATCCCCGTGGGGTTGTTCATATTGGTGTAAGCTGCGATTCCGGCCATCCCGGCAGCCGCTCCGCCTTCGGAGTAGGGCTCGTAAAGCTGCACGCGGTAGCGCTCGGCATAGTCGCCGCCCCAGGTGGCGCTGGTCCCTTTATAGGTTGTGGTCTCTTCCCATTCGGAGGCGTAGATCTTGTCGACGATGCGTTGAAGAATCTCCGGAAGCTGTGCGTAAGCCTCTGTCTGCGAAGGTGTAACTCCGGCTTTGGGCTTGGTGCACGCAGCATCCTCGAAGAGCTCGGTCAGCAACGAGTTGTAGGTGCCTACCTGGGCGAGCATATCCGCTTCGCGTGCCCAGTGTTCCTTTATGTCGGCTATCTGCTCGTCGGTATAGTTCTGGTTGTAGAAATCCCATTGGGTGGCTGCTCCGTCCTGCACCCATCCTACCACATTGTTGTATGCGTCGCAGTGGGCATAGCCGTAGCTGAATGAGTCTTTCGAGACGTGGATGGTCTTATGTCCGTTGTAGTCGGTGATTTTCATCAGCATTGTGGCATCCTGGGGAGCAGTCACCAGCTGGAGGGACCATTGCTGCGAGGTGGCGTTGGGGCTGCTCAGGTAGCGGCCCGTGGCCACGTTGCGCAGGTAGAAGTAGTCGCCTGATTTTACGGTAAGCCAGAGCTGCCCTTCGTCGTTGGCAACCGTGGGGAGCCCAACGGCCCATTGCTCGTTGGCCGAGGTGGCCATCGATCGGCCCGAATAATAAGAATTGACTATACGATATACGGCGCCATCCAGAATCTCTTCTCCGGAGGCCAGCCCGCTGAGGCATAAAACTGCGCCGAGCAACGCTAAAAATCTAAGTTTCATACTCTTAATCTCCAAGTTCACTACAAGTATTTATCACCGCTTCCTCCGCCATTTCTGCTCTCTTAGCTTCACAACGGTAGATGGAAGCCATCCTACAAATTTCTTCAGTCGTTTAAAAATCCCAAATCCTATGCAAAGATAATCAAAAAATCGCGCCCGCTCAAATCCATTTTTTTTCATTCCGGACGGTTGCCCCAATCCAATTCCCTTGAGACAAGATGAGGGCTTTTCCCCTGAGGTCAGCAGTAGAAGTGGAGATGGTCGGGGTAGGTGGGAGTGCCGGTGCAGACGTAATGGTCTGAGCTCACGCTCTGCAATGCCTGCGCCGAAACGATTCCTTCTTCAAGAATTTGGCGAAGCAGATATCCCCGCAGTGTCTTCAGACGCCCGGCGGCCGGGGTCTTCCCGGTGGCAGCGTCGGTAAAGTCCACTTTCCACACTTTCGCGAAATTCTTGACCAGTTTCCAATCCACGCACTTCGCGGCGTCGGCAGGAAGCAGATTGAGCAGCTCATTCTCGCCAGTCTCCTTCAGTCTCTTGACCAGAGCGATGGTGACCGCCTTCTTCTGATAGAGATAGGCCGTGGCTTCCTGGCCTTCGTCGAGGGGTAATTTGGAGGTGAAATCAAGGCGATAATTCTTGATGATATCTTCCGGGAGCAGCCACCCGTAAAGCGAAGAGATTATCCCTACCGACGAGCGGCAGCGGTCGGCAGCCTGAGGAGAGAGTGTGTCGAATTCCAAACCCTTGAAAACCACCCCGGTGAATGCCCGGATGGCGGATTGCCCCATGCTTTTGTTGGGAAATTCATAAGCGTAACCGCGCATCTTGGCAGCCAAAGAGAGCGGGAGCCGTGTGAGTTCGGCCACTTCCGTAGCAGTCATAGCCGCGAAATTATTCATTATCTGAGCGGCGGCACTTTCGCCGCAGGGCGTGTGAAGCGCGTAGTCGGCGGCTGAAACCTCCACTTCCGGAGCCATCGTCTTAGATTCTGCTATCAGGCTAATCATCAGTATCTTGATATTGTTGTTTTATATCCTCGGACAGCCTCTTCAACCATCGTTCGGAGACCTTATTTCGCAATCTTTACAATACCGGGCGCCTTACCGGAAGACGGCTGAATTCTCACGAAATAGACACCGCGGGGATACCCTTCGAGCGAGACAAGCGCCGTTTCGCCTTCTTGAACCCTGACCTCGCCGAGTCGTCTCCCGTCGGTACTGTAAATTGCAATCGTTGAGGCCTCGGGCGTGCTTACCATCAAGTTATCGCCGACGCGGGAAATCATCGGTTCATCGAGTGCTCCGGTGATGCCGTTCTCTTTATCGGTTCCCACAACGTATTCCAACCGTCTTGTCACGGCCAGACCGCCTGCGAACGCAATCTTTACTCGCACGTTCACAACGTCTCCCTGCTTGAAGCCCGAGAGCACGGTCTCATACCGGCTGCCTGCCTTCTCCATTCGAATCTCCTCGAAGCCATAGGTCTCGTGGAAGAGCCACGGGCCGTCAAAGCCGGTGTAGGCGCTCTCGTTTCCGAAGGCGGCGCTGACCTTCACGCGTCCTCCCGAAAGCGTGGTGAACCCGATGGTATACTTTTGTGCAAACGTTCCTTCCGAGGCTTCGATATCGGTCTGGGTCACCTCTGCGGTCTCGGGAGTGTCGGTATTGTCGCCGGTTCCGCCGCCGTCACCTCCGGAGCCTCCACCGGGCGAAACGGGCGTGGCTATCTCAGGCTCGCCGTCTGTATATGTGGCTGTGGAACAGGGGTCAACGGTGAGAGTGGTGCCGTCGGAGAATTTCACCGTTTTTTGCGTTCCGGAATAGTTCGCCGCGGTATAAGTTTTTACATCCCCGTTGCGATACACCTGCGCCAACGGCGAATCGGCCGTGAAGCTCAAATCCGGAGAGCCGGCGGCTGCAAGGGAATGCACCCAATAGTAAGTATTGGCGTGGGACACCCCGAATTTTCCACCCATCCGCGAGGCGTTGGCGTTGTAAAAACCAAGTCCTTCCCCAGGATTTATCTGGGCAAGATACTGCGCCCAGGAGTCGTACCAGATGTTGGGGCCTGTTGAGCCGGTGAGTATCCCCGTACGTGAACACATTGAGTCCCAAAGTTTTGAGGCAAAGGGTCTGTTTTCGGTAAGATAAGCCGACGACGGCTGCACGGGGTAAAGCTGTATGCCGTAGGAGCCGGCGATACCGCCTCCCCAGAAGTTTTCGTCGTCGTAACCGTTGGCGAAGATGCGGGAGGCCAGAGCGGATTGGAATCCTGCGGAATGGTTGCGCCCTTCCACGTCAAACCAATACTCCTGAATGGCTGAAAGCTCGGTGGTAAACATCCACACGGCTGCATCTCTGAGCTCCCTGTTGCCGCGCACTTCCGCCCATTTCACAAGGGCTGCGTGACACATCATCGCTTCCGAGCTCGACTCCTGGTCGTTGCCGAGGCCCAGCGTGGCAAACCCGTTGGCCCAGCAGTGGCCCGAATAAGGGCTGAACGACCGCAAATAGGGGAACATCGCGCTGTTTCTGTCCGTGTTGGCTACGTCGGCCGCCAGAAGGTCTACCATTGGGCCCCACTCTTGCGCCCAAGCAGGGTCGCAGAGCGCCACGGTGGCGGCTGCCTCGATGAAATAGCCGAAATGGAAGTTATGGTCGTTGAGGTTGGTGTCTTGTCCGTGGCCTGCAGGATAGGCGATGAGCGTGTTCCAGGGGGTGTGGTAGTAGAATACGAAAGCCACATCGCCCGTGGAGGCCGTAAACCATCTCTCCAACTGGTTTTTAAGCAGCGTGACGGCTTTGTCGCACCCTTCTTTGTAGCCGATTTCGCGGGCCACAAGCGCCGTTTGGCTCAGCCGGTTGAGGAGCTGCCCGTCGTTGTAGGAATCGGTCCAGTCGGCAAACCCCGTGTCGGCACAGACCTCGTCGACCAGCGCTTTGAGCCGCGTCTCGTCATACCCGCTCTCTGGGTAGAGTGTGGCCGGCAAGACAGCGGCCATCCCCGTGAAACGGCGTTTGGTGGTGAAAGAGGTGGTGGCGCGGAGCTTGAGCGCGCCCCTTACGGTGGTGAATTCCCCTTCGTCTGACCCTGAATCCGAGCCCGAGAGGTTGCCCCAATGATGCGGCAGGAGCCCGAGAAGCGGCTTGCTGTCGGCCGGACCTTCCTTGACGTCGGTGGTGACTGAGTAAGTGGTGGTTACTTCGCCGCTGGAGGGGTTGTAGTTCCAGGCGGCACGTGTGTCGGCGGGTACGGCAAACGCATAGGCGCTCCAGCGTTGGGCCGTGGAAGCGGCGTCGGCACCTTTAGGGAGCATCCCGACAGTCCAGTACCCTTTCCCGGCGAGATCCGAGTGCAGGGCGTTGCCGCTCGCGCGCCATGTGGAGCCTTCTGGCGCAAAGACGGCATACGAGGCGCCGTTGTAGCACCCTGTGGCCACCGCTATGTTCGGTTTTACAATGGTGAAAGAGCCCTGATTTATGGTGACTACGGCATCGCCGCTGCCCGCTGATTTGGAGAAATACACCATCGGCATTCCCTGGCCGATTATCGCCTCCATACTCCCGGAAGCGCTTGTCCAATTGATCGTTACGGTCCAGTCGGAGAAATCGGAGACTGTGGTTTGCGGAGTGCTGACACCCTCTACCCCCACTATAAACGGATTTTCGGCCGTAATGGCTTGATATTCAATAGGAAGAATCATAGCAAGCCCGGTGTCGATAGGCTTCAGCGCCATCGGATAGTTGAAAATGCCGTCGCCATGATTGGAAATCAGCTCGTTGCTGTACCATTCGTTGGTCGGTGCCGGTTTCCCGGCTACCTTCCCGCTCATCTGAGGGGTTCCGGCAGGATAGCCGTTGCGCCCGGCAGCGTCGGTGCCGGGGAAAGTGGTGAGATACGTGCCTTTCCCGGCCTGGGCGCCCACGGCTGCGCCTATCCCGAGCGCCAATATCCCTGCCAAGGTGAGTGCCTGCCTCCAACCGGCAAAAACGCCTCTCCTACATTCTCCCGAATTTATCTGATTTCCCGATTTCATTTAAGCTTAAAATATTTGTTTGGTAATGAATTTTATAACGCCTGCAAGGCCTGGAACTTAATGCAAAGTTAGCAAAATTTTTGGTGTCGGATATAGGAAAATCGGTAATTTTTGATTAAATTTGCTGAAAGGTAGGAACGGTTTTTGTAGATAAAAGTACGTTCTCTTTTTAACCCTCCAGTTACAATTTATAGCCTAAAGTATGGACAAGAAGAATTTCGTGCACCTGCATGTGCACTCTCAATATAGCGTTCTCGACGGGAAGGCCACCATCAAGGAGCTTGTGGACAAGGCCATCGCCGACGGAATGCCCGGAATCGCCCTCACCGACCATGGCAACATGTATGGGGTGAAGGAGTTTGTAAACTATGTTGACAAGGTAAACTCCAATCGTGCCGAGGGCGAGAAGTTCAAGCCTATTCTGGGGTGCGAGATGTATGTGGCCCGCGAGTCGCTCCACGACCGCAAGGATAAGTCAGACAACGGCTACCATCTCATCGTGCTCGCCAAGAATCTGAAAGGTTACCACAACCTTATCAAGCTGGTGAGCAAGGCTTTCACGGAGGGTATGTACTACAAACCGCGCACCGACCGCAGCGAGCTGGCCAAGCATAGCGAGGGCCTTATCGTTTGCTCGGCGTGCCTGGGCGGAGAAGTGCCCCAGCTGGTGCTTCGCGGCGAGCTCGAGGAGGCCGAGAAGAGAATCCTCTGGTTCAAGGAGACTTTCGGCGAGGATTATTATCTGGAGCTCCAGCGCCACCAGACTTTCAAGGAGAATGCCGACACGGAGGTCTTCGCCGAGCAGACGCGTGTGAATGATTTTCTAATCGAGATGGGGCGCAAGCACGGAATAAAGACGGTGTGTACCAACGACGTTCACTTCGCTTTCGAAGACGACGCCGAGGCCCACGACCGCCTTATATGCATCAACTTCAACAAGAAATTCCAGGAGCCGCGCCTCCACTACACCAAGCAGGAGTGGCTCAAGACCCCGGCCGAGATGGAGAAAATCTTCGGCGACGTGCCCGAAGCCATCGACTCCACCCTCGAGATTTTCGACAAGGTCGAGTTCTACTCCATCAGCCACCAGCCGATCATGCCCACCTTCGAGATTCCGGCAGACTTCGGCACAGAAGAGGAATACCGCAAGAAATTCACCGACGAAGACCTCTTCAACGAGTTTACCCGCGACGAGAACGGCAACGAGGTGCTCACTCCGGAGGCAGCGCAGAAGAAGGTTGATGCCCTGGGAGGGGTCGACCGCCTCTACCGCCTCAAGCTCGAGGCCGATTATCTGACCAAGCTCACGATGGAGGGCGCCCGCAAGCGTTACGGCGACAACCTGAGCGACGAGGTGAAGGAGCGCCTGAAATTCGAGCTCCATATCATGAAGACCATGGGTTTCCCGGGCTACTTCCTCATCGTGCAGGATTTCATCAACTACGGCCGCGACCATCTCGACGTGAGCGTGGGGCCGGGCCGTGGCAGCGCCGCCGGCAGCGCCGCAGCCTACTGCCTGGGTATCACCCGTATAGATCCGCTGAAATACGACCTCCTTTTCGAGCGTTTCCTCAACCCCGACCGTATCTCCCTCCCCGATATCGACGTGGACTTCGACGATGACGGCCGCGCCCGGGTGCTCGATTATGTTACGAAGAAATACGGCGACGAGAAGGTGGCCCATATCATCACCTTCAACACCATGGCCACCAAGACCGTGCTGCGCGATCTCGCCCGCATCCTTGATCTCCCCGTGGCCGAAGGGAATCGCCTGGCCAAGCTTGTGCCCGACCGTCTCCCCGAAGTGAACGGCGAGGAGCCTTCGGTAAACATCCGAAACATGCTCAAGTATTCTCCCGATTTCGCCAAGGAGGCTGAAAATCCCGACGAAAGGGTGAGAGAGGTGGTGAAATACTCCTCACAGCTCGAAGGGAGCGTGCGGAGTGTCGGCACCCACGCCTGCGGCGTGATCATCTGCCGCGACGACATCACCGACTGGGTGCCCGTCTCGGTGGTTACCGACCCCTCCGGCTCCAAGGTGAACGCCACTATGTATGAGGGGAGCATCATCGAAGACACCGGCCTTATCAAGATGGACTTCCTGGGGCTCAAGACCCTCTCCATCATCAAGGAAGCGGTGGCCAACATCCGTCTCTCCAAGGATATCGACCTCGACATCGACGCCATTCCGCTCGACGACGAGCCTACGTTCCGCATCTTTGCCGACGGCAAGACCACGGGTATCTTCCAGTTTGAGTCGGAGGGGATGAAGAGCTCGCTGAGGAGCCTCAAGCCGAACCGCTTTGAAGACCTCATAGCCATGAACGCCCTCTATCGCCCGGGGCCGATGGCCTACATTCCCAGCTTCATCGCCCGCAAGCACGGCCACGAAGCCATCGAATACGACATCCCCGTGATGGAGAAATATCTCAAGGAGACCTATGGCGTCACGGTATACCAGGAGCAGGTAATGCTTCTGTCGCGCCTGCTTGCCGGCTTTACCCGGGGCGAGAGCGATATGTTGCGTAAGGCTATGGGTAAGAAGCAGATAGCCGTGATGGAGAAACTGAAGGTGAAGTTTATGGAGGGTGGAAAGAGCAACGGCCATTCCCCCGAGGCCCTCGAGAAGATCTGGAAAGACTGGGAGGCATTTGCGAAATATGCCTTCAACAAGAGTCACGCCACCTGCTACTCCTGGCTCGCATATCAGACGGCATATCTCAAGGCGAACTATCCGGCTGAATTCATGGCTGCCGTGTTGAGTCGAAATCTCTCCAACGGCGACAAGCTGAAGAAGAACATCGAGGAGGCCCAGTCGATGGGGCTTACGGTGAAAGGGCCGTCGGTCAACGAGTCGATGCAATCGTTCAGCGTTTCAAAGAAGGGCGAAATCCTCTTCGGAATAAGCGCCATCAAGGGTCTGGGCGTGGCCACGGCCGAGGCTATTATAGCCGAACGCCAGGCCAACGGGCCGTATAAGGATATCTACGACCTGGTGGAGCGTCTGCGTCCCGGCACGTTCAACCGCGCCTCGCTCGAGGCGCTGGCCCTGGCCGGAGCTCTGGACTGCTTCGGTATCCCGCGTGAGGCTTATTCCGTAGACGGAGCCATCTTCTGTGACTCGTTGGTGAAGTATAGCCAGCAGCTCAACGAGGGCGGCGGCAGCCCCGGGCAGCTCTCGCTCTTCGACGACCTCGAACCCATCGAGACCGCAAAACCGCCCGTTCCGCCGTTTGAACCCTGGAACCGCCTCAAAATTCTCGAAGAGGAGAAACGTCTGGTTTCGCTCTATCTTTCGGCCCATCCGCTCGACCCCTATTATATGGAGCTGACTTACGGCACCAACTGCCGGTGTGCCGATTATGACAGCAAGGTGGCCGACGGTGCGGCGCTCTCCTTCGGCGGCATCGTCACGGATGTGCAGATCAAGTCGGGAAAGACCGGGAAGCAGTTTGGCATTGTCGGGATTGAAGACTTCAGCGGCCGTATGGAGTTCCGCCTTTTCGGCCGCGATATGGAGAGCTGGTTCCCCAAATTCATCGTGGGAGACGCCGTGATGGTGAAGGCTACTTACCGCGCCGGCAAATTCAATTCATCCTTTATCGACATGAACATCCAGGAGGTTACGCCGCTTGAGAATGTCAAAGGGAAGATAGCCAACGAGTTGAAGGTCTTTATAGACCGCAATGACGATTGCGAGCTGTTGGCCGAGACGCTGCGCGAGGCAGCCGTAGGTTCGGCTTCCGGTGAAGAAGTGAGGCCGGCCAAGGTCAATATTCAGATTCGCGATGAAGAGCGCCATCAAGCCGTCACCATCCGCAGCCGCACCCACCTCAACCTTGACAAAACCCTGGTGGAGAAACTCTCCGACCTCGGCTACAACTTCCAGGTCATCACTGTCTAACCACCCGCAGGAAAGGCCCCCAAGTTTACCTTGAAACGTAGGTACATTCCGTAGCTGCACCACAAGCGGTGCGGAGGCGGTCGAGGGCGGCGGCTACGAGGCGGCGCGGAGCTCCGGCATTGAAGCGCATGAAACCTTCGCCCCCGGTGCCGAACATGGCGCCGTCGTTCAAAGCAAGACCGGCCTTCTCGGTGAAGAGCTTCACCAGTTCAGTCTGAGTCATTTTCAGACCTCTGCAATCAAGCCATACCAGAAATGATGCCTGCGGCTTAACAGCCTTTATTCCAGGAAGATGCTTCTCGCAATAGTCGGCGATGAAATCAATGTTTTCCTCTACATAACGCAGCATCTCTTCGCGCCACGTGTTCCCCTCGTTGTAGGCCGCAACAGTGGCTATCGGAGCGAAAATCGTGGGCTCCGATAGCTCGTTTGCATCGAGCCACGAGTAGAAACGCTCTCGGATTTCCGGGTTCGGGATGACGGAGTAAGAGCTCACGATGCCGGCCATATTGAAGGTCTTGGTGGGCGCGGCGAAGGTGATGCTGATGTCGCGTGCGGCATCGCTTGCGGTGGCAAACGGCACATGGAGGTGGCCCCACAGCGTCATGTCGCAGTGAATCTCGTCTGAAATCACCATCACGCCGTGGCGGCGGCAGATATCCGCCACCCGGGCCAGCTCCTCGCGGGTCCACGTGATTCCGACAGGATTGTGGGGATTCGACAGTATCAGGAGTTTGCAGCGCTCACGGGCGGCAAGCTCTTCGAGGCCGTCGAAATCAATCTTATAATAGCCGTCGGCCTGGATAAGCAACGGATTCTCAAGCACTTCGCGGCCATTCCCCTCGGGCACCATCCTGAAAAGATGATAAACCGGAGTCTGGATAATCACCTCGTCGCCGGGAGAGGTGAAGACGTTGATTACCATACCGATACCCTTGACGATTCCGGGTATGTAGCTGAGCCATTCTTTCTTTATCTCCCATCCGTGGCGGTCATAGGTCCAGCGGATGATGGATTGCCAGAACTCTTCAGGTGTTACCGTATAGCCGAGAATCGGATGGTCGAGCCTTCGGCGCAGGGCCTCGATGATGAATGGAGGAGTCTCGAAATCCATGTCGGCCACCCAATAGGGGAGCAGGTCGGAGTTGCCGTAGCGCTCCTGAAGCGCGTCATATTTAAGAGCGCCGCTTCCGCGACGCTCCACCACTTTGTCGAAATCGTAAATGCTCATTTTCAAGGTCTTTTCAATTAGCATCCAGGGCCTGCTTGATATCCGCGAAGAGATCCTCTACGTCTTCAAGCCCTACGGAGAGACGGATGGTGGTGTCGAGCACGTCCATGGCGTCTTTCTCCTCCTTTGTCAGGGGCCCGAAGATGGTGCTTGACGGATGGATGGCCAGCGAGCGGTTGTCGAATAGGTTGGTGGCGCGCTTTATCAGCTTGAGGTTGTTGATGAAGCGTTTGCAGGCCTGCTCGTCGGCAAGGTCGATGGTCAGCATGGCGCCGGCCGTCTCTCCAAATTGCCTTCGGGCCACCTCGTGGAACGGATTCTCTTCCAGCCCCACATAGTTCACCCTCTTGATTTGAGGCAGCTCCTTGAGCTTGCGGGCCAGGGCGAGAGCCGAGGCTGCCTGCCGTTCATACCTCACGCAGAGGGTCTCGAGGCCTAGCGTCTGCATGTAGGCCGCATGCGGGGTCATATAGCCGCCGAGATTGAAGATCAACTCCTGGCGAATCTTGGCGTTAAACTCCTTGCAGGTGCCGTAGTCGATGATCAATCCTCCCAGCGACGTGGCGCCTCCGGAGAGGTATTTCGTGCTCGAGACGATCTCCACGTCAACTCCGAGCTTGCCTGCGTTGAAATGGGTGAAGGGGATGATGGTGGTGTCGGCGACCAGCGGCACCCCCTGCGCATGGGCTATCTCGGCAAGGGCGCGCAGGTCGGCCACTTCCATCTGCGGGTTGGTCACAATCTCCAGAAAGAGGCAGCAGGTGTCGGCGTCGATGTTTCGCTTCACGTCTTCCAGGTCGGTGAGGTCGCAGAAGCGCGGTTCCACGCCAAACTTCCTCAGGGTCTTCTCGAGCAGCATGTAGGTGTTGCCGAAGAGGTGGCGCGAGGTCACGATGTTCTTTCCGGCCGCGGCAAGGGCTATGAGCGCGTTGCTGATGGCGGCCATTCCCGATGTGAAGGCTATCACGTCGGAAGCGCCGGTGAGCTCTTTGATCTTGTTCTCAAGGTGCATCACCGTGGGGTTGAGCACGCGGGAATAGTCAGGCATCGGCACTCGTCCGCAGAAGGCGTCGGCCATGATGTCGGCGTCGGCAAACTCATAGGCTGCAACGTGATACACCGGCATGCTCAGAGCGCCGTACGCATCAGGAAGCGGATACCGGGTGTGGATTGCTTTTGTGGTCTTGTCCATCTTTCTTTATGATTGTGTCGCTGGTTTATGTGGCTTTACTTTTTTTTTTGGTCACAGGTTCGGGGAACTTGTTGGGGAAGGTCCAGTGTTGGCGCGGGCGCACCAAGGCGTAGACCACCAGCCCGATACCGAGGATTATGAAGGGGATGCTCAGCAGCTGGCCCATATTGATGCCGTAATGCTCGATCATGGCGTATTCTTTCTCCACCTGCACTTCCTTGATATACTCTATGAGGAAGCGGGGAAGGAAGATGCCGATGAAAAAGACGCCGGTGATTAGCCAGGGACGTTCTTCGAGGTTCTTCTTCCAATACATCCACATCAGCACGGCGAAGAGGGCGAAGTAGCACGCCGCTTCGTAGAGCTGGGTGGGATGTTTCGGCACAAACTCGTTGTTTCTCACGAAGATGAATCCCCAGGGCATATCTGTGGGACCGCCGTAGATCTCGGAGTTCATCAGGTTGCCGAGGCGAATGAGACCGCCCACGAGCGCAATCGGAATCACGAGTTTGTCGAAGGTCCAAGAAGCCGGCTTTTTGGCTACCGCCCAGGAGAAGATGAAGACGGCGATGATGATGGCTATGGTGCCGCCGTGGCTTGCCAGGCCGCCCTCCCAGATCTTCGGGATGTCGCCCGGATGGGCCGAATAGTAGTCCCACTGGTAGAAGAACACGTGGCCCAGGCGCGCCCCCACGATGGTGCCCACGATCACGTAGGCCAGCAGGATGCCGAGCCATCTCTCGGGGGCTCCCTCGTGGCGGAACATCCGCTCCACAATCTTATACCCGATGAAGAAACCGATTGCGAACGCCAACCCGTACCATCTCACGGCCAGCGGCCCGAATGAGATGAGCGTGGGGTCAGCGTTCCATTCTATAAAGCAGAGCATCAGGCTTTTGCTGCGATTGATGCCGTGTCGCGGGCTATCATCAGTTCTTCGTCGGTGGGGATAACCACTACGTGCACCTTAGAGTCTTTACCCGAGATTTCCACCTCTTTGCCGCGGGTCTTGTTGGCTTCGGCGTCGAACGTAACGCCCATGAAGGCCAGGTTGCGGCAGATCATCTCGCGGGTAGAGATCTGATTCTCGCCCACGCCGCCGGTGAAGACAATTACGTCCACTCCGCCGAGCACCGCCGCGTAAGCGCCGATATACTTCAGGATGCGGTATTCATACATGTCCATGGCCAGACGGGCCTTCTCGTCGCCGCGGGCGATGGCGTCTTCGATGTCGCGCATGTCGCTGGAGATGCCTGTCACGCCCTGCACGCCGCTCTGCTTGTTGATCAGCTTCTGCAGCCCGTCGGCGTCGAGATTGTAGCGCTGCATCAGATAGACGAGCGCGCCGGGATCAACGTCGCCCGAGCGGGTGCCCATCATCAGGCCTTCGGTCGGGGTCAGACCCATGGAGGTGTCCACGCTGATGCCGTCGGCGATGGCCGTGATGCTGGCGCCGTTGCCGATATGGCAGGTAATGATGCGCTGCTTCTCATAGTCGAGGCCGAGGAACTCGCAGGCGCGGCGGCTTACGTAGCGATGGCTCGTGCCGTGGAAACCGTAGCGGCGCACTCCGTATTTCTCATAAGCCTCGTAGGGAAGGGCATACATATAGGCCTTGGGAGGCATCGTCTGGTGGAAAGCAGTGTCGAACACCCCTACCTGAGGCACGTTCGGCATCAGTTCCGTCACGGCTTCGATGCCGGTGATGTTGGCCGGGTTGTGAAGCGGAGCCACGGCGTAGCATTCCTTCACCTGCTCGATCACCTCAGGGGTGATGAGCATGGACTTGTTGAATTTTTCCATGCCGTGAACCACTCTGTGGCCCACTGCCTCGATTTCGTCGAAACTCTTTATCACGCCCTCCTTCGGGTCGGTGAGCACGTCGAGAACGGTCTTCACTGCCGACTTGGCGTCCGGCATGCTTACCTCTATCACGCCCTTCGTTCCGTCGGGACGCTTGAATTTGATGAATGAGTCGGGGAGTCCGATTTTTTCCACTCCACCTTCGGCAAGCACGTGTTCGGTTGTGCTGTCGATGAGTTTATACTTTACGCTGCTCGATCCGCAGTTGAGAACTAAAATCTTCATCTCTTTTATGCTGTTTTAAAGGTTTTTCTCTCCGATTGCTTGGTTGCAAGTCACGATTATGGTGTTGACGATATCTTCTACGGTTGCTCCGCGCGAAAGGTCGTTTACGGGAGCGCCCAATCCCTGAAGCACGGGGCCCACGGCGCCGGCGCCTGCAAGACGCTGAACGAGCTTGTAGGCGATGTTACCCACCTCGAGGTTGGGGAAGATGAGGGTGTTGGCGCGGCCGGCCACGTTGCTGCCGGGAGCCTTCTTCGAGCCGATGGCGGGCACGATGGCGGCGTCGCTCTGCATCTCGCCGTCTACCACCAGTTCCGGCGCCTGCTCGTGAACGAGCTCAACGGCCTTGCGCACTTTGTCTACCTTCTCGTGCTCGGCGCTGCCGTAGGTTGAGAAGCTCAGCATTGCCACCACGGGGTCGAGCCCGGCGATGTTGCGGGTGGTGCGGGCTGTCTCGATGGCTATCTGGGCGAGCTCTTCGGAGGTGGGGTCGGGCACTACGGCGCAGTCGGCGAAGACGAGCATGTTGTCGTCGCCGTAAGGGCAATCTTCAGGCAGAAGCATGATGAAGGCTCCGCTCACCACCTTGATGCCGGGCTTCGTCTTGAGCACCTGGAAGGCGGCGCGAAGCACGTTGGCTGTGGGGCTCAGTGCGCCGGCCACCATACAGTCGGCGTGTCCGGCCTTGATCATCAGGCAGCCCAGATAGAGGGGATCGGTCTTCACGATCTGGCGAGCCATCTCGATGGTGACGCCTTTGCGCTTGCGGAGCTCGGCCAGGAGTTCGGCATATTTCTCTGTAAATTCGGTGTCTTCCGGATCGTGGATATGGGCGTGGCGGATGTTCCCCAGGCCGAGTTCTTCTGCCTTCGCTTCAATCTCGTGGCGATGGCCGAGGAGCACCACATGGGCCAGACCGCGTTCGATAATCTGGTCGGCGGCTTGGAGGGTGCGCGGTTCCGTGCTCTCAGGGAGCACCAGTTTCTGAGGATGGTCTGCGGCTTTTTGAGCGAGCCTTTCAAAGAGTTTCATAGTGTGTTATATCAAAGTTAGAGTTTATGATTTTCGTTCGCAATCTCTGTTTCCCTATGTTTTTCTTCAATTCTCTCCCTTCTCCCTTTCTTCGATCGGGAATATCTCCCAACCATACGGCAAATTTACAAAAAAATCCGCTGCTATAGGGAGCATAGATAAAATTTTATGTAATTTTGGGGTCTGAAACGCCAATGAGAGTAATAAAAAAGCTTCATCTCTTCGTTCTGAAGAGTTTCCTGCCCCTCTTTGCGATGACTTTTTTCATCGTGCTCTTCATCGTGCTCATGCAGTTTCTTTGGCGTTATATCGACGACCTTGTGGGTAAGGGTCTCGGCATGGGCGTGATAGCCGAACTCTTCTTTTATGCCGCGGTCAGCATGGTGCCTATGGCGCTTCCGCTGGCAATCCTGCTGGCCAGCCTGATGACGTTCGGCAACCTTGGCGAGCGCTTCGAGCTCACGGCCATGAAGGCGGCCGGCATCTCGCTGCTCAGGGTGATGGCCCCGCTGATTATCCTTATCGGCGGCATCGCCGTGGGGGCTTTCTTCTTCCAAAACAATGTCTTGCCCAAGGCGCAGGTGAAGATGTGGACTCTTCTTTTCTCCATGCGCCAGAAGAGTCCCGAGGTGGAGATTCCCGAGAAGGTTTTCTACGACCAGATACCCGGCATCAACCTCTATGTGTCGCACAAAGGGAAGAAAAACGGGATGCTCTACGACGTGAAGATCTATGACGTGAGGCGAGGAGGCGAAAACGTGACGATTCTCGTCTCGGATTCGGCGCGGATGGCGCTCACCGAAGACATGCAGTATATCTATCTCTACATGTATGCCGGCAATCAGTATGAGCGTATGTCGCCCTCCACATCCATGCGCAACGATCCTTTCCGTCGCGAAGCCTTCGACACCAAGGAGATTCTGATTCCGTTCGACAATAATTTCAACCGCCTTGACGAAGGGGGGATGAGGGAGCAATATGTAGGTAAGAATCTGGCCGAGCTGCAGCATACCATCGACTCCGTGGGCCATCGCGTCGACTCGATGGGGCAAGTCTTCACCACCACGGTGGCGATGCAGTTTGGAGAGAAACCGGACGCCTCGCAGGCACTGTCGGGCTCGCCGAGCTCACCCGCCGCTCCTGTCCGCGGCCCGGCTCCACGTGCAGCTGAAAAGGCGCAAGAGGCCCAGACGCCGCATATCGAGTGGATGGGGAGTCTCGACAGCTTGATCAACTCGCTCGGCTCGGCAGAGCAGTCGGCTATTTTTGCAGCAGCCGTGAGGGATGTGGAGTATAAACGCAACTCGATTATGTTTGACGCCGAAACCATCGCGCAGGAGAAGAAGGTGATAAGGCGCCACGGCATAGAGCTGCTCAAGAAGTTCACTCTCTCGGTGGCCTGTCTGATTTTCTTCTTTATCGGCGCCCCGCTCGGAGCCATCATCCGTAAGGGAGGCATCGGTGCACCGCTCGTGATTTCGGTACTCCTCTTCCTGGTGTACTATATCATCGACAACACTGGCTACAAGATGGCTCGCGACGGCCACGCTGAGGTGTGGCTCGGGATGTGGCTCTCGACGTTTGTGCTCGCGCCGCTCGGCATTTTTGTAACTTATAAGGCCATGACCGACTCCGCCGTATTCGATCCCGACAAGATCAATCTCTTCTTCAGGCGTCTGCGCGGAAAACGCGAGGAACGCAACTTGCTTCCCAAGGAGGTGATCATCGAGGAGGTTTCGGGTGAGGATGCCTTCGTGATGCTTATGCGCCTCGATGAATTTTGTGACGAGGTATCTCAACGTCTCGGCAGGAGTAAGCTTCTGATCGGCAGCAAGATGGTGCCGGTGGTGAAAGAGCTTGACGACGAGGTGGATGCCGTGGCTGAATACCTCCACAACAGCCGCGACCCGAAGGTTGTGGCCCTTCTAAACCGGCTGCCGATTCTGCGCCCGAGCCGCTTCATGCGCAAGCGCACTCTCTCACGCGACATCGCTTCTATCAAATCGGTGATAGCCAAGCTCCTCGGCCTTCAATAACCAAGTTCCGGGCCTTCAGTAGCTTCATTCCGAGGCCTTCAATAGCCTCACTCCGCGGCCTTCAATAAAGGCGTTAACGTACACACACCTTTTTTACCCCGCGGGCACTCCGCGCCACGTATATCCCCGGAGCCAGTCCCTGAAGGGCCTCGGCGGAAACATCCCGCATTATTATGCGGCCGCTCAGATCTATTATTGAAAACGGCTCATCGGTGTTGTAGAGGTCAAATTCCTCGGAATCAATGGGGTAGCTGCCTATTCCGGCGGGTTCGCTTATCGGCAATTCGATGTCGGGCAATCTCCCGAGGAAGGTGCTCCCTGAATTGGCGTTGAAATTGGGTGCGCGCCCTTCGCCTTTCACTATATCGCGATGACTCCCAACGGGATCACCATACCCGCTCACCTGCAGGGTTCCCCCGCTTATTCTCAGCACGGGGTTCGCGGTATGGTCATAGTCGCTCGGTATCTCTAACATCACGGTCTGTGCGGCCGGTGAGGAGGCAAACGTGTATTGCGACGAACCGGAGCTCATCTCTACCCCCTCCGGAGCGTCGTGGTAGAAGATGGAGGCTGTGAGATTATACACGCCGGCCAGTTTCCCGGCAGGATGGTAAAGTCCTGAGTATTGAAGTTTTATCTTCTCTCCGGGCCTGAATACGTCGCGGCCGGGATGGGTCTCGTTGCTTATTTCAAGGCGGCACGAGCGAGCGGTAAGCACCTGATAGGTCGTGCGCCCCCGGGCATCGGTGATTCTTATTATCAGGCGTCCGCTTTTCAGCAGGATGTCGCAGCTCCCGTCGGCTTTCATTGTCACGCCAGTGGTTGAGAATCCCTCGTAACCAACGACTCCGTCTGTCAGCTTCGGATAAGCAATCTCTATTTTTTCAACTCCTTGAGGCTTACAGGTATAGACGTATCCGGGCTCGCCTTCAAGAAAGTAGAATATATCGTGTTCTGCATCAACAAATCTCCCGGATTTTTTGGTAGAGCCTGCATTATATTCCTCATTTATAGTGAAATCGGGCGTGAAAGTGGCCGTTTCGCCCACTGTAACAACGAATACCCCCGTGTTTCCCGGCCAGATTGCTCCCCAGCTCTCGCTGCCCAGATACTCCCTCTTCTCGCCTGAAGAATAATAGTTTACCTTCAAGGCGTCGTAGGTTACGAGCACAATAGCCGTCCCCTCTTTCTTAGCTTTGAGAGTGGCCCAAGCTGACGTTGCATCGCTTTCTATTTCAATCACTTCTGAAGAAGGTTTGCCGGTTTCAGAGAGAATGCTGTAATGAAATTCAGGCTCGAAAAAATGATTGTTGGATATATTGTCGGTCAACTCCCAGTTCCTCATAGCGTGCAGGTTGAAGCTTTCTCCGGGCTTCAGTTGCAGGTGTCCTTGGGGGTTGATATTCAGAAAGATATCTCCTGTTTCGTATCCTTTGTTGGCCGACGGGTCATCGTTGAAGGCTTTCGGATTACCTACATAATCTTCCGCGGTAAAGGCAACCTTCGGGCGCCGGCTCTCGTCGGTGCTCATAGTGAAGTATCCGGCATTGGTTATTCCGCCGCTTCTCCACGTGCGATAGTCATATACTTTCCCCAACTCAAGGTCGTAGGTATAGACGGTGGTGCCCCCCTGGGTCACCTTCCCAGTAGGCGCGATAGGGGTGATGTCTACAAAATGCCTAGTTTTAAGTCCGATTATCAGCGAGGCGTCCTGAGGGGCCGATATCTTAAATTCGGTTGCCCCGGCACTTCCTGCCCCGGCTACTGACAGAATAAGCGATATGATGGTGAGTGGTTTTTTCACTATCTAATTATTTAATAATGAATTTATTCCCCGCTCTTATGTAGAGTTCACCGGGAATAGGATTTCTTACCGGCATCCCTTGAAGGTTGTATATCGGGCCGTCTTCTTCCCATATGTTTGCTTCGATTGTCTCCACCGAATCGAATTTTCCGTCGGGTGGAAGTGCAAGGAAGTGGGCCGGATTGATATAGGTTTTAAATTTACCGGTATAACTCCCCTGCGGAGTCCACTGATAGAGCGTGCCGCTCCCGGTGTACTCTCCCGAATCAGTGGCGTAAATGTACCCGGTGTAAGGATTTACGTAGATTGCATACAGATTCTCAATAGCCTCGAGGCCACTCTTTACTTCTCCGGGCAACGAATCGTAGACGCCGCTTTCCCCTTTGCTTTCAATCACCTCTTTCGGATTGATAACCACGTAGTTGTATTCATCAGTGCCCGAAGTGTAGGAGAATCGGGCGCCGGCGGCATAGAAGTTTCCGTTCATGTCGGTGCAATTGGCTTTGGCCGAATAGGGGAGGGTCACGAAGCAGTCGGCATCCGCTGCGCCGGCAAGAGCCTTCTCGCAATCGAAGATGATGGTGGCCGGTTCCATTATGTAGTAATCGCCGGGAGAGTTGATGCATAGGTACTTACCGCTCTGCGACATCTTCCCGTAGAGGTTGATCTGCCAGGTGTCCACGTTTCGTTTCAGCGTCAGGTTCTCGGCATCGATCACGCTTATTGTGGTCTCGTACTCATGATCTTCCTGGAAGGCGTAACTCCCGGTGTTGGCCACGAAAAGATGCCCGTTGTAATAAGCAATCCCTTCCGGCTCATACCCCACTTCTAGCGCCTGGACAACGCCGAAGGTCTCCAGGTCTATTTTGGCCACATAACCTTTGGTGAATTGCCGATAACCGCCGTTTATCCCCACTTCATGGGCAAAGGAAGTAGCGTAGAGATACCTCCCGTCGGTGGTCAGTTTCCTGTTGTTGGGCACGTCTTCCGTAGCCGCAACCGCCTTCCCCTCGGGGGTGATAAACTGCACGATGTTCGACCAGTTGAGGGCAATGGCTATGAGATTGTCGGAAATCTGCAGGATGTCGTTGGGGGTGTCGCCGAGTTTGCGCCCGTTTATGTCGCGAAACCATTGGTTGCTTACTATTTGGCCGTCAGCAAAATAGGTTAGCCTCCCGTTGTCGGTTTGCCACAATCCTTCGTCAACTATTATGATTTTCTCCTGCGCGATCCCGCTGAGGGTGCTGCAGAAAAGCAAAAGCAGGCTTCCTATAGTTTTCAGTTTCATTGTCAGGCTGATATGGTCGGATGCGGGCATTTGGCCGCATCCATTGAAACGTCAGATTTCCCTCCTCTTGGGTTCGCAACTTTCAAGCCAAAGATTACGGGCTGACAAATGTAATCATTTTTTTTCAATTCACCCCCATCCACCCCTCGCCCTCACCCGTTGGAGGAGGTCTTGATGGCTGCGCGGAGGAGAAGCAGCTGGGCGATGCCGCGGGTGAGCAAGTAGAGCGAGAAGGCCAGCCACAGGGCGTCGTTTCCCATCGCCGTGCGGAGCGAGAAATAGAAAGCGAAGAATACCGCTACGGCCATCAGCATCGAGAGCAACATCTTGCGTGTCAAGGCCATGCCGATGTAGATCCCGTCGTAAATGAAAGCCATAAACCCGAAAAGCGGTATCGTGATGGCCCAATGCACATACTCTTTTGCTCTCTCCCTTATGTTCATTTCGTCGGTGAGCAGGTGCAATATCCATTCGCCGCAGAAGAAGTAGACCACCGTGCCGAGTAGGGCGAGAGCCACACCCCACGACAGAAGGTCTGTTTCCAACACCCTCACTTTCCTCAAGTCGCCGCGCCCGGTTTCAAGCCCGGCTATTGCTTCGCCGGCGTATGCAAAGCCGTCCATGAAGAATGAGAAGAGCATGAAGAGCTGCATCAGTATGGCGTTGGCAGCCAATATCTCCGTGCCCATCTTCGAGCCGGCGCGTGTGAACCACAGTGTCACCGCCACCAGGCACACCGTGCGCAGGAAGATGTCGAGGTTGAGCGAGAAGAATCTCTTCAGGTCGGTCTTCTCCAGCACATCACTCCAGCCGTTGAAGCGCGGTCGGTATTTGCGCCGTATTATCCAGAGTCCGTAAAGCGTGCCGATCCATTGCGAGCATACGGTGCCGAGCGCCACACCTGCGAGTTTCATCTTGAATCCGAACACAAAGAGTACGCTGAGGGCGATGTTGACCACATTCGTCACCACGGCGATTCGCAGCGTGTCGGCCGAATTTTGATTTCCGAGCAGCCACCCGGTGATGGCATACCCCGCCAGATAGGCCGGGGCGCCCCAGATTACGATGAGGAAATACTCCTCGGCCAGCTGTGCCGTGGCGGCCTCGGCGTCCATGAACGGTATGAAGATTGTGGCCAGCAGGGGAGAGAGCGCTATGAGCACCACTCCGAAAAATGCCCCTATGGAAAGGCTGCGGTAGAAGAGGGTGTGGAGACGCGATGTCTGACCGCTTCCCAGCGCCTGTGCTGTAAGGCCGCTGGTGCCCGCGCGCAGGAAGTTGAGAAGCCAATACACCATGTTGAAGAGCGACGATCCCACGGCGATGGCCCCCAGGTAGGATGCCGCCCCGAGCCGCCCCACGATGGCGATGTCTACCAGCGAGAGCAGCGGAGTGGTGATGTTGGTTACGATAGCAGGAAGGGCAATCCGCAAGATTGCCCTTCCTCTCTCTTTAAATGGTTGTTTCATAGACCGCTATATGGGTCGTAATCCTTTGATGGCTTATGCAGCAGCCTCCTCTTTGGCACACTTGCATTTGCAGCCTGTGATCATCTTCCAGATGCAAACGGCCAGGATTGCACCGCCAAACGGGCCGGCGATCATGATCCAGATGTCGTGCCATGCGTGGGGCGAGAAGAGGGCCGGGCCGAAGCTGCGGGCCGGGTTCACCGAGCAGTTGTCTACGGGGATACCCACGATGTTTACAAGGCCGAGAGCCAGACCGATTGCCAGGCCGGCAAACGGGCCTGCGCCTTCCTTCGAAGTGGCGCCCAATACGATAAGCACGAAGAACATTGTCAGAAGAATCTCCGTGAGCAGAGCCATGCCGGGATGCACGCCTTCCTGCAGCACATTGGTGGCAATCGTGTTGCGGAACGGATCGCCGTCGCCCGGGGTGATGCCGCCGAAGTCAAAGCCGTTGGGCAGCCCTATTCTGAAGAGCCAGAAGAGGCAGGCTGCGCCAAGACCGGCGCCGATGAGCTGGAACAATACATAGAAGCAGCAGTCTTTGAGCGACATACGCCCCGAAAGGAGCATGCCGAAAGATACCGCCGGGTTTACGTGGCAGCCCGATACGTTGCCGATGATGTAGCAAAGGCATACCAACACGAGCCCGAAGCAAAGACCGATACCCAGAACCCCGATCTTGGGGCCGGCGAGAACGGCGCTTCCGCAGGCCAACAGCACGAGCATCATCGTGCCGAACATTTCTGCTAAATACTTTCTCATAGTTTGTATAATTAAAATGGTAACTCTTTCTGTCGAGATTTGGAGCGTTATTGCAATTTCTTTCGCAAATATAATCCCGCTAACTTAAAAACGCAAATCCCCGCCGATTATTGCCCCTGCTTCCCGGCAGCTTCACTCCTCTTAGCTCCGAGTCGCAGCCGCTTCCACCCTACCTATAATATTCCAATTTATTCCAATTTTGCAAAATTGGAATAAATTGGAATAAATGGATGCTGGTATCAAAGCCCATCTGCCGGAAGGCTTGCTGATGAAAAAGAGTTTTAAGAGGGAAGGAGGGGAAGCTTTTCTTCTCCTCTTTTAATAATGAGAGTTTTTTAGTAATTTTGCAGGAAATTATAGATTAGTTTCTTATGACGAACATCCCCTCAGTTTACGACCCCCATGCCGTAGAAGAGAAATGGTATGACTATTGGATGGAGCACGGCCTGTTCCACTCCGAACCCGACGACAGAGAACCCTATTGCATCGTGATTCCGCCGCCCAACGTAACGGGTGTGCTCCACATGGGCCACATGCTCAACAATACAATCCAAGACATCCTTATCCGCCGCGCCCGCATGACGGGTAAAAACGCCCTCTGGGTGCCCGGCACCGACCATGCCGCCATTTCCACCGAAGCTAAGGTGGTGGCCAAGCTCAGCGAGGAGGGTATAGAGAAAAACTCCCTCTCGCGCGAGGAGTTTCTGAGGCACGCCTGGGACTGGACCGACAAATACGGCGGCATCATCCTCAAGCAGCTCCGCAAGCTCGGCGCCTCGTGCGACTGGAGCCGCACAGCCTTCACGATGGACGATATCCGCTCGCGCAGCGTGATCCGCGTCTTCAACCTCCTCTTCGACAAGGGTTACATCTATCGCGGCGTCAGGATGGTAAACTGGGACCCCCAGGCCCTCACCGCCCTCAGCGACGAAGAGGTGATCTACAAGGAAGAGAAAAGCAAACTGTTCTATCTCAAATATAAAGTGGCAGGCGACGATGCCAAATATATCGTCGTGGCCACCACCCGCCCCGAAACCATCCTGGGCGATACGGCCGTCTGCGTCAACCCCAACGACGAGCGCTACGGGTGGCTCAAGGGTAAGAAGGTGGTGGTGCCCCTCGTGGGCCGCGAAGTTCCGGTGATTTTCGATGATTATGTGGAGATGGACTTCGGTACGGGCTGCCTCAAGGTTACACCCGCGCATGACGTCAACGACTACATGCTCGGCGACAAATACGGCCTCCCCTCCATCGACATCTTTGAAGACAACGGCACCATCGCCCCGGCCGGCGGCATGTATGTGGGTAAAGACCGCTTCGACGTGCGCCGCGAGATCGTCGACGACCTCAAGAAGGCCGACCTCGTGGAGAAGATCGAGGATTACACCAATAAGGTGGGCCATTCGGAGCGTACCGACGCCGTGATCGAGCCGAAGCTCTCGATGCAGTGGTTCGTAAGGATGGACGAGCTCGTAAAGCCCGCCATATCCGGCGTGGAAGAGGGCGCTATCAAGTTCGTACCCTCGAAGTTCAAGAACACCTACCGCCATTGGATGACCAACATCAAAGACTGGTGTATCTCGCGCCAGCTCTGGTGGGGCCACC
>JAFLTX010000026.1 GCA_022509145.1 Muribaculaceae bacterium
CGTCGTTGCGGAGCGATTCCGACATCAGGGTGAGCTTGCTCTGCTTGTCGCCGTGCACGGGGATACAGGTCGGGTGGATCTGCACGAAAGCCGGGTTTGCGAAGAAAGCGCCCTTGCGGTAGCAGGCCATGGCAGCCGATACGTTGCAACCCATGGCGTTGGTCGAGAGGAAGTAGGTGTTGCCGTAGCCGCCGGTGGCGATCACCACGGCGTGGGCTGCGAAGCGCTCCATCTTGCCTGTTACAAGGTTTTTGGCGATGATGCCGCGTGCGCGTTTCTGACCGTTTTCGTCTTCGATGAGCACTACGTCGTGCATCTCGTAACGGTTGAAACTTTTCACCTTACCGAGCTGAATCTGGCGGTTGAGCGAGCTGTAGGCTCCGAGCAGGAGCTGCTGGCCCGTCTGGCCCTTGGCGTAGAAAGTACGGCTCACCTGCGCGCCGCCGAACGAACGGTTGGCCAGCAGGCCGCCGTATTCGCGTGCGAAGGGAACACCCTGCGCCACACACTGGTCGATGATATTGTTCGACACTTCAGCCAGACGGTAAACGTTGGCTTCGCGTGCGCGGTAGTCGCCTCCCTTCACTGTGTCGTAGAAGAGGCGATATACGGAGTCGCCGTCGTTCTGATAGTTCTTTGCGGCGTTGATACCGCCCTGCGCGGCGATGGAGTGGGCGCGGCGCGGGCTGTCTTGTATGCAGAAATTCAAAACGTTGAACCCCATCTCGGCCAGAGTGCTGGCTGCGGATGCGCCGGCGAGACCGGTGCCCACCACGATGATGTCGAGCTTACGCTTGTTGGCGGGGTTCACGAGTTTCTGATGTGCCTTGTAATTGGTCCATTTCTCAGCGATTGGACCTTCCGGAATCTTGGAGTCTTCCGGACTCATTTTTCTGACTTTTAAATTATCTGTTGCCATATCGCTAAAAAATTATTGATTTACGATTACCTGTTGTGCTCCTTCGGGGAGCTCGAGAGTGGCGGGAGCGCCGTGAACGGGCTCGTCGAGATAGTTGAAGAACTCAAGCATCTTGTTGTAGGCTGCGAAAGCTCTCTGCTCGTCTTTGCGCTGCTCGCGCAGGGTAGCCTGCTGCTCGGCGCCGTAAGACTGGATCTGAGCCTCAAACTGCTCGTCGGTGGGATAAGAAGACTCCACCTGCATCATGATCATTTCGAGCTGCTGCACCACCTGGTCGTAGGGAGTCTGCTGGATGAAGTATGAAGTCTGGGCGCCGGCGGGGCCGAAGTCGCGCTCATACATCTCTGCGAGCATACCCTTGTATTGGTCGCGGAGCTCGGGGTTGGTCTTGTAGTAGCCTTCGTTGGCTCTCACGGTGAAGACGATGGCCTGCGCGATGAAGCAGCAGATCACCAGCGACACCCACCAGCATCCGATCTTCTTGAGGCGGGGAATCCACACCGTGCTGTCCCAACCAATTGACTGGAACATCGACCAGAAGCCATGGTTCATGTGGAACCACAGGGCCACGAAGCCGATGATGTAGACGATGGGAGTCCAAACCAGGCTGAAGGCCTGCTGGATGAAGAGCGTGCCGGCTGCGGGAGGAATGATCTCTTCCGATCCGCGGATCTCCTGAAGCTGCATCCGGGCCCAGAACTGGATGAGGTGGACCACCAGAAACGCCAGGATCACGATACCGAGAACCAGCATGTTGTTTGACGACCATTCCACGGTAGCGGGTCTGTGAGAGACGGCATACCCTTGGACGCCGCGTGCCTTGCGGTTGCGCATGGTGAGCACTACGGCATAAATAATGTGAATGACTATCAGTGCCGCCAGCGCCACAGATGCTACCAGCGCATACCAGTTGGCTCCGAGGAACATACACACGGAGTTGTAGGTGGCAGGCCAGCAGATTGCTACGGCGTTAAGCAAACAGTGAAAAGTCACGAATAGGAGCAGGGCTGCGCCGGATACGGCCATGACCATCTTGCGTCCTACTGAAGAGCTTGATAACCACATGTTTCTTAAAAATATATTGTTATTGTTTGTTTCTTCATGGCAGCGGCTTTCCGCTTTGCCTGCAAAATTACTTTTTTTTCAGCAAAAAAAAAATTAATTTTGCCCCATATTTAAATTTTAAAACGTCATTTAGAGATGAAATCACTCCGAAAGATTATAGCAGGAGCCCTTTTTGCGGCTCTCGTGCTGCCTGCAGCGGCCGCCGTGCCGGCTCCCGACTGGATGAGCAACGCCGTGATTTATGAAGCAAACCTGCGCCAAGGCACAACCGAGCGCAACCTCAAAGGTCTGCAGAAAGAACTCCCGCGCCTCAAAGACCTGGGCGTTGACATTATATGGCTCATGCCTATCCACCCCATCAGCGAGAAGAACCGCAAGGGCGAGCTGGGGTCGTACTACGCCGTGCAAGACTACAAGGCCGTGAACCCTGAATTCGGCACCTTCGAAGACCTCAAGGAGTTCGTCTCCACCGCTCATGGCCTTGGGCTCAAGGTGATTCTCGACGAGGTGTGCAACCACACCGGCGCCGACAACGCATGGGTGACCGAACACCCTGAATATTACGCCAAAGACGCCGACGGCAACATGATCAGCCCCTTCGACTGGACCGACGTCTACAAACTCGACTACACCAACCCCGGCACACGCGCCGCCATGACCGACGCCTTGAAGTTCTGGATCGAGGAAGCCGACATCGACGGCTACCGCTGCGACGTGGCCATGGAAGTGCCCGTGGACTACTGGGAAGAGGTGATTCCCCAGCTCCGAGCCATCAAGCCCGTCTTCATGCTGGCAGAGGCTTCGGAACCGGCGCTTATGGTCAACGCCTTCAACGCCGACTACGCCTGGCCGATGAAAGACGTATTCAACGCCATCGCCTTCACCCAGGGAGTCAACGAATATGCCAAGCGCGAAGGGAAGACGTATGAGCCAACCTACGCCACAGCCATCTTCGACCTTCTGAAGCGTCAGGAGAAGGAGTATCCCGCCGGAGCCATCCATATGAATATGGTGACCAACCACGACCTCAACTCGTGGGAAGGCACCGAGATGGAGCGTTACGGCGCCGGGCTCGGCACGTTCGCCATCCTCTCCTACACCCTTCCGGGCATGCCGATGATGTATACGGGCCAGGAAGTGGGTTTCAACCACCCGTTTGAATTCTTCGTGCAAGACCCCGTAACCCCCGACTACACCTCCAACGACTTCACCACCTTCTACGAGATGCTCAACGCCCTGAAGGCCACCCATCAGGCCCTCAACGTGAACAATCCCGAAGGCGAGATGGTGCAGTACACCACCATAAGCCCGAACGTTGCGGCCTTCAGCCGCACGGCCCCGGGCGATGTCGTTACCGTGATGGCCAACCTCGGAAACGAGCCCGTGCAGCTCACCTTCCCCGACCTGGCTCCGAACCTCGACGGCATGATCAACTACTTCACCGGAGGCCCTGCCGAGATGCCGGATTATCTGCAACCCTGGCAGACCCTCGTATTCGTTACCCAATAATCAGAAATGAGCACACACACCGAAGACAACCGGCGCAAGGTGACCACGCGCCGGCTGTCTGAAATGAAGCAGAGAGGCGAGAAAATCTCGATGCTCACTGCCTACGACTACAGCAGCGCCAAAATCCTCGACGAAGCCGGAATAGACTGCATCCTGGTGGGCGACAGCGCCTCCAACGTGATGGCCGGCAACATGACAACCCTCCCCATCACCCTCGACCAGATGATTTATCACGCCAAGTCGGTGATGAAGGGGGTCAACCGCGCGCTTGTGGTGGTAGACCTTCCCTTCGGCTCCTACCAGGGGAACTCCAAGGAGGCGCTGGCCTCGGCCGTCAGAATAATGAAGGAGAGCCACGCCGAAGCGGTGAAAATCGAAGGCGGCGAGGAGATACGCGAGAGCGCCGAGAGGATTCTCTGCGCCGGCATCCCCGTGATGGGGCACCTCGGCCTTACACCGCAGAGCATCAATAAATTCGGCACCTACAACGTAAGGGCCCGCGAGAAGGAAGAGGCCGAAAAGCTCGTGCGCGACGCCAAGCTGCTCGAAGATATTGGCTGCTTCGCAGTGGTGATCGAGAAGGTGCCGGCAGAGCTGGCCGAACGTGTGGCCAAGGAGCTAACCATACCGGTGATCGGCATAGGCGCCGGAGGCGGTTGCGACGGTCAGGTGCTCGTGATGCACGACATGCTCGGCATCAACCGCGATTTCTCCCCGCGCTTCCTGCGCAGATACGCCAACTTGGCCGAGGTGATGACCGGAGCGGTGAAGAATTACATCTCCGACGTGAAATCCGGCGACTTCCCCTCCCCCTCCGAGCAATATTAGCGTAGCGCCCGCCCCGGTCCCCGAAGAAACATCTCTCCCGGCGACACCACATTGAAAAAGAACACTAACATCTTTATATACAAACACTCTGACATCCAATGCAATACGACCACAAAGAGATAGAACGGCGCTGGCAGCAGTTCTGGCGCGACAACGCCACCTACAAGGCTGAAATCAACCCTGCAAAGAAGAAATTCTACGTGCTCGACATGTTTCCCTACCCTTCGGGAGCGGGGCTGCACGTGGGGCATCCGTTAGGCTACATCGCCAGCGACATCTATTCGCGCTACAAACGCCAGCAGGGATTCAACGTATTGCATCCCATGGGCTACGACGCCTACGGACTTCCGGCGGAGCAGTATGCCATCCAGACCGGCCAACACCCCGAGAAGACCACCAACGAGAACATACGCCGCTATCGCGAGCAGCTCGACAAGATCGGATTCTCGTTTGACTGGGACCGCGAGGTACGCACCTGCGACCCCGCCTACTACAAGTGGACCCAATGGGCGTTCATGAAGATGTTCGACAGCTATTTCGACACCGAGCTCAACAAGGCCGAACCCATAAGCCGCCTCATCGCCCACCTGGAGAAGCACGGCACCGAGGGGCTGCAAGCCGCCGGCACCGCCGACCTTCATTTCTCGGCCGCCGACTGGAACGCCATGAGCGAGAAAGAGCAGCGCGACACCCTTATGAACTGGCGCCTCGCCTATCAGGGCCACACGATGGTGAACTGGTGTGAGGCTCTGGGCACCGTTCTGGCCAACGACGAGGTGAGCGAGGGAGTAAGCGTCAGAGGCGGCCACCCCGTGGAGCAGAAACTCATGAAGCAGTGGCTGCTCAGAGTGTCGGCCTACGCGCCTCGCCTGCTCGCCGACCTCGACACCCTCGAATGGAGCGACTCGCTCAAGGAGACCCAGCGCAACTGGATCGGGAAGAGCGAGGGCGCCGAGATGAAATTCCCGGTGAAAGACTCCGACGTGACTCTCGACATCTTCACCACCCGCGCCGACACAATCTTCGGCGTCACCTTCATGGTGCTCGCCCCGGAGAGCAAGTATGTGCAGGAGGTTACGCGCCCCGAGCAGAAAGCGGCCGTGGAGCAGTATCTCGACGAAGTGAAACATAAGACCGAGCGTGAACGCCAGATAGAGAAGAAAGTGAGCGGCGTCTTCACCGGGAGCTACGCCATCAACCCGCTCACCGGCAAGGAGATACCCATCTGGGTGAGCGACTACGTATTGGCAGGCTACGGCACGGGCGCAATTATGGCCGTTCCGGCTCACGACTCGCGCGACTACGCTTTCGCACGCCACTTCAACCTCCCGATCGTCCCCCTCATCGAGGGCGCCGACGTAAGCGAGAAGAGCTTCGACGCCAAGGAAGGGAAGATGATCAACTCCGAAGGCCCCGAACTCAACCTCAACGGTCTGGAAGTGAAAGAGGCCATAGCCAAGACCAAGGCTTTCATCGAGGAGAAAGGGATCGGCAAAGTGAAGACCAACTACCGCCTGCGCGACGCCATCTTCTCGCGCCAGCGCTATTGGGGCGAGCCCTTCCCGGTATATTATAAGGAAGGCACCCCCTATCTCCTCTCCGAAGAAAAGCTGCCCCTCCTTCTTCCGCCCGTAAGCAGCTATCTACCCACTGCCACGGGCGAGCCCCCGCTCGGAAGAGCCGAAAACTGGACTACTGAAGACGGCTGGCAGCTCGAACTCTGCACGATGCCCGGTTTCGCCGGCTCGTCGGCCTACTACCTGCGCTATATGGACCCGCGCAACGACACCCGCCTCGTGAGCCCCGAGGCCAATGAATACTGGCGCGACGTAGACCTCTACGTGGGAGGCGCAGAGCACGCCACGGGCCACCTTATCTACTCCCGCTTCTGGAACAAATTCCTCTTCGATCTGGGCGAAGTGGTGGAGAACGAGCCGTTCAAAAAGCTTGTAAACCAAGGTATGATCCAAGGGCGCAGCAACTTCGTATACCGCATCAACGGTACCAACACCTTCGTGAGCCACGGGCTGAAAGACCAATATGACACGGTGCCTATCCGCGTGGATATCAATCTGGTAAACAACGACGTGCTAGACACGGAGCGATTCCGCAACTGGCGCCCCGACTTTGCCGACGCCGAGTTGATCCTGGAAGACGGTAAGTATGTGTGCGGCTGGGCCGTGGAGAAGATGTCGAAATCGATGTATAACGTGGTGAATCCCGACGATATCGTGGAGCGTTACGGCGCCGACACGCTGAGGCTCTACGAGATGTTCCTGGGCCCCGTGGAGCAGTCGAAACCGTGGGACACCAACGGCATCGACGGCGTAAACCGCTTCCTCAAGAAACTCTGGGGATGGGCCGAAGGGGTGAACCTCGACGACGACCGCGAGATGACGCCCGAGGAGAAAAAGGCTGTAAACAAGCTCATCAAGAAGGTTACGGCCGATATCGAGAATTTCTCGTTCAACACCTCCGTTTCGGCCTTTATGATAGCGCTCAACGAGCTCACGGCCCTGAAGTCTGACTCACGGCGCGCCCTCGACCTGGTGACACGTGTGCTGGCGCCCTTCGCGCCTCACATCGCCGAGGAATTCTACCATCGTCTGAGCCACGAAGGAAGCGTGGTAGACGCAGAATGGCCAGCCTACGACGAGAGCGCCCTGGTGGAATCTACGGTGAAATATCCTGTGAGCTTCAACGGAAAGATGCGTTTCACCATCGACGTGGCTGCCGATGCCACGAAAGAGGATGTGGAGAAACTCGCCCTGGAGAACGAAGCGGCAGCCAAGTGGCTCGACGGGAAAACGCCGAAAAAGGTAATAGTGGTTCCCGGCAAAATCGTCAACATAGTAATCTGACACCCTCGCGCTTAAAGTTTTAACCCTTGCGCTTAAAGATCTGACACCCGCGCTTAGGAAACAAAAACCATCATCCCATCGGCCCTCCCCGATGGGATTTCTTTATCGGGAAGCTCTCCGCCTCAGGGCTTTCCGCGGGGCGAAGGCAATTTCGGGGCCCCGTTTTACGTTTTAATAATGATGAAATTAGTATTTGCCACCAACAACGCGCACAAATTGGAGGAGGCCCGCCGGATCGCGGGCTCCGAGTACGAAATCCTCTCTCTTGCCGATATCGGTTGCCACGAAGAGCTCCCCGAGACCGGCGACACCATCGAGGCTAATTCCCTGCAGAAAGCCTCTTATCTGAGCGAGAAATACGGCGTGGACTGCTTCTCCGACGACACGGGACTCTTCGTGGAGGCGCTCAACGGACGTCCGGGAGTATATTCAGCCCGTTATGCCGGTCCCGACTGCGACCCCGAGCAGAACATCGACAAGCTCCTGGAGGAACTCTCCGGGCGCACCGACCGCGACGCTGCTTTCCGCACCGTGGTGACCCTCTGCCGCCTGGGCCAGGAACCCGTGGCCTTCGAAGGGAGAGTGGAGGGAGAGATCGCTGACCAAAGGCGCGGCAATGGCGGCTTCGGCTACGACCCCGTCTTCATCTGCAAGGAAAACGGCATAAGTTTTGCAGAGATGGAGGCAGAGGAGAAAAACGCCCTTTCCCACCGCGGCCGGGCGCTCCGCAAACTTTTCAACTTTCTAAAATGAAAAAACTCATAATCAGCCTTATAGCAGCCATCGCAGTGAGCCTCGGCATCAAAGCCGACATCACCGCCGACTGGAAACTGCACATGCCGTTCGACCAATGGCCCACCGCCGTGGTGGAGACACCCACGAGGGTCTACTTCATGGTGCGCACCTTCGAAAACCGCCCGTCGCTCCCCGAGAGAAGCGTGGCCTCACATTCGCTCTTCTATTATGACAAGAGCGGCAACGAGACTGTGTCGATCAACGCGCGCACCACGGCTTCAGACAACGCCGTGGCCTGCATCGGCTACAATTACGAGAAGAAATACCTGCTGGTGGTCTACACCAACAGCGACATCGATTTCATTTACGACAACGGGAAAATCTACAACCTCAAGGCGCTCGAGCACGCACAGATTTCCGGGGGTAAGGAGGCCAACAGCATCACCTTCGACGCAAAGAACAACCTGGCCTACATCGCCACCGATTTCGGCTACATCAGCCTAAACGACGAGAAGCATGAAGTGGCCGACAGCCGCATCTACGGCGAGGAGTTCACCGCCGTGGCCCCTTGCGGCGACAACTTCGTGGCGGCCTCAGAGGGCGGTCTGCTCGTGGCCCCTATGAGCTCGCGCAGATACAACCTCAGCGACTACACCGCCTTGGCCGACGCCCCGCAGGTGGAACGGATCCTGCCGCTCGACGACGGAGCATTCCTGGGGTATTCCACCGAAATCGACATGCCCTTCTTCATCTTCACCCCCGGCGAAGACGGCTCCTACACCTGGGAGCAGGCCGGCGAAGATCCGCATATCATCTGCCACCAGGAGATGGCAGGCGGTTATTTCATGGCGGGCAACGTGAAGGTGTATCAAATCTCAAAAAGCGGCGAAATCAAGGAGGCAAACCGTCTGAGCCCCGACTGGCGCTGCCCCACGGGCTCGCTCGACGGCTTCCACATCTGGTGTCTCGCCCCGCAGAAAGGGATGCGCAGCTACACCATGGACTGGGGCCTGCGCCACGACTACATGCGCCCAAACGCTCCGGCCACATACATAGCCACGTCGCTCGTATATCATCCCACCTACGGGATGCTCGCCGGCTCCAACGGCGCCGACCTGGCCCTGAATACCTACAACCAGCAGACCCCCTGCAACGTCTCGGCGCTCAAGGGAGGGCTCTGGAAGGAGTATGGCCCGCTGTACACGGCTCCGGAGAAGTTCGTTTCCACCTCCAACTACCGCGGCCTGGCCGTTGACCCGCAAAACACCGACATCATCTACCGCAACAACACCACCGGCGGCCTCCTCAGGCTCAACCTGGCCCACCCCGAGCAGATGATGATCATGGCCCAGCCTCACAACGCCAACTCGAAATGCGACGGGTTCGTGACCGTGGCCGAAGACCAGGCCGTATGGGACGACCTCTGCCGCTTCACCCTGCCGCGCTTCGGCACCGACGGCACAATGTGGACCGTTTTCAACAACCACAACGCCTCCCGCAGCGAGCTCTGGTACTGGCCCGCTGCCGACCGCCTGGCATCCATCTCCCCGGCCACTTTCAGGCCCATGAAGAAAATCAACCTTCCGGCCCTTGCCAACCGCAACGACCATGAGATGATAGTCCTCTCCAAGACGCGCAACATCATCGTGATCTCGGGCTTCGACGGCCAAGGTTCGGTAATAATGCTATACAACTTCAACGGCACCCCTGACAACACAACCGACGACCGATATGTGGTGATCAAATCGCCTCAGGATCAAGACGGCGGCACCGTCGACTTCGGCGGCATCAACGGATTCGTGGAAGATCCATCCACAGGTCTGGTGTGGATCCTGGCCGAACGTGGACTCTTCACGCTCAACCCCGTGACGGCCTTCGAGAACCCGGGGCTCGTGAACCGCATCAAAGTGGCACGAAACGACGGCACCAACCTCGCCGACTACCTGCTCAACGAAGTCAATGTGCTCGATATGTGCATCGACGGCGAAGGGCGCAAATGGTTTGCCACGGCCAGCGGTCTGGTGTGCACCGCCGCCGACGGCCGCTCGATCCTGGGCGAGTTTACCACCGAAGATTCCTACCTGCCGGGAGAGGCCATCTATGCCGTGGCCTTCAATCCGGAGAACAACTCGCTGATGGTGGCCACAGAAGGCGGCCTGGCCGAGATGTTCCCGTCAGGCTCGGGCGGCAGCTCGGGTAACGGCGCATCATCCATCAGAGCCTATCCCAACCCGGTTGAGCCCGACTTCTACGGCTACGTCAGGATCGACAACATCCCCGAAGGGTCGCTTGTCAAGATCACCGATGCCGGAGGCGGCTTGGTGAAGGAACTCGGCCTCGTGTCGGGCGGCAGCGTGGAATGGGATATCTCGGGCCACCACAACCGCCGTGTGGCCTCGGGCGTCTACTACGTCATGGTGTCGCCGGGAAGCTCCGGAGGCTCCACCCAAATATCTAAAATCCTCGTACTCAATTAATCATGAAGCAACCTCTCATGAAAAGAATCATATTATCGGCAGCTGCTCTGCTGGCTTTCACCCCGCTCTTTGCCAAGGATATAACCCTCAGGCAGGGAGAGCTGGCGGCCATTCTCGCCTCGGAAAATCTTGATGGAGAAACCACGCTGAAGCTCACCGGCACCATCGACGCCCGCGACCTCGAGGCGCTCTCCCTTATCCCCGCGAGCATCAAGACCATCGACCTCAGCGCAACCGAGATAGCACCTCTGCGCTCGTCGGGACAGAAGTATTTCGGCCTGGCAACCTTCAAGGCCAACGAGATTCCGCACACCGCCTTTTTCCAGTCGAAAGCTGAATCTATCCTGCTCCCCTCCGGTGTCACTGCCATCTGCGACGGAGCCTTCTCCGGCTCGGCCGTCACTGCCGTTGCGCTCCCCGAAGGCTTGAAGTCGATAGGCGAATATTGCTTCTACAACTGCGAGAATCTCAAGACGATAACCCTCCCCTCCTCGCTTATCGGCATAGGACGGGGCGCCTTTGGCAACTGCCCCTCTCTCGCGGCCCTCTCCCTCGCCGCCACGGGCGTGACTGAAATCCCGGCCAGAGCCTTTGCAGGCGACACCTCCCTTGCCGAGCTTTCGCTTCCCGCCGCTCTTGTATCCGTCGGGAGCGAAGCTTTTGAAGGAACCGCGCTCGAGACCCTTTCGCTCGCCGGAGTCACCAATTACGATCCCTACTCTCTGAGCGGAATGCAGCGCCTGCGTAGCGTGACCCTCAACCCCGACGCCACTGCCGGCGAAGGGCTGCTGATGGACAACACCTCGCTTTCGGGCGTGGCAGGGATGCCGGTGCTGCTCCCCGATTATTTCGCGGCCAACAGCTCCCTGAGCGCTTCCGACCTCTCCGACACCGACGTGGCGGCCTTCGGCAGGTATGCCTTCGCCAACACTCCGGGCGAGACCCTCGTCCTCCCGGCCGACCTTCTGGCTGTGGGTCAAGGCGCTCTCTCAGGTATGACTTACCTCAAGGAGATCGATGCCCGCACGCTCGATGCCAGAGTTCCCGCAGCCTCCGACGAATCTTTCGAAGGTATCACCCCTCCCGAAATAACCCTCCTGGTGACGGAAGAAAGCGTTGCCGACTGGCAGGCCGACCCCGCGTGGGGAAAATTCCTGATCAAAGGAAGCGATGAGGAGGACGATCCGAATAAGGACGATCCGAACGATGACCCGAAGGATGACCCGAAGGACGACCCGAACGATGATCCGTCGGGCGGCATCTCAGGCGCCGACGCTTCGGGCATCTCGATAGCCTTCAGGGGTAACGTGCTCGTGGTGGAGGCCGACGCGGTGATCACCGACGTGCGCATCTTCACTCCCGACGGCCGCGCCGCCCTCTATGCCAACCCGGGCGACACCCGCTTCCAGGTGGAAAGCGCCGCTTTGCCCTCAGGGATGATTGTCGTGGCCGTCTCCGACTCCGACGGCAATACCCGCACTGCAAGTCTGCTGAAATAATGGGAAAGAATAAACTAAAGAAATTCAACGAGATGAAGGGCTTCCGCTGCGTGGTGGAAGCTCCGATGTATCTCCCCGAGCCTATGGCCCACGAGCTGCGGGGAGCCTGGAACGAGAAATTCTTCGGCCGTCAGGCTCCGATAGTGCTCGAGCTCGGATGCGGCAAGGGAGAATACACCGTGGGATTGGCCCGCAAGCAGCCCGAACGCAACTTCATAGGAATCGACATCAAAGGCGCCAGAATCTACACGGGCGCCAAAACCGTTGAGGAAGAGGGAATTGCCAACGCCGGATTCCTGCGCACCCAGATAGCCAACCTTCCGGCTTTCTTCGCTCCGGGCGAGATAGACGAGCTCTGGATCACCTTCCCCGACCCCCAGCTCAAGAAGACCAACAAAAGGCTCACATCCACCAGATTCATAGACTATTACCGCAAATTCCTGAAACCCGACGGCATCATCAACCTGAAGACAGATTCGCCGTTTCTTTACGCCTACACACGACGTCTCGCGGAGACCAACGGCCTCGAGATCATTGAGGATACCGACGACCTCTACGCCACCCCGGGCCACGAGCTCGAGAAGGAGATAAAGACCTTCTACGAGCAGCAGTGGCTCTCACGCGGCAAAAGCATCAAACTGCTGAAATTCAGGCCTGGAGTCCTGCCTCTCGCCGAACCCGACGTCTCGGATCTGGAGCCCGACGACTATCGCGCCGCGGCGCGTTTCAACCGCTCCGGCGACGACCGGGATTGACCTCCACACACCCGCTCCGTCAGCAAACAAATGGCTGCTTTTTCAGAAAATAAGAAGCGCCGGCCGTATTCTATTGCGTTATTTGGGAAATTTTTCTAATTTTGCAATGGCTTATATGGAAAAAATCATCGATCCCATACCCACTGAGCTGATTGAGGCGGAACTCACTCCCAACAAACGGTTGAGAACCACCAATAAGGGCGACAACGAAATCTACATCGTTGACGCCTTCAATTCGCCCAACACCATGCGCGAGATAGGCCGCCTGCGCGAAATCGCTTTCCGCAGCGCCGGCGGGGGCACCGGCAAAGAGGTGGACATCGATGAGTTTGACACCATGCAGCCCCCTTGCCGCCAGCTGATTGTATGGAATCCCGACGACAAAGAGATAATGGGCGGCTACCGGTTTATCCTCGGCCGCGACATCGCTATGGAGAACGGGGCGCCGCGCATCGCCACCTCCCACATGTTCAAGTTTTCCGACAAGTTTCTGAAGGAATATCTCCCCGTCACCCTCGAGCTGGGGCGCTCTTTCGTGACCCTGGAATACCAGAACACGCGCTCGAAGCCGAAAGCCATCTATGCCCTCGACAACCTCTGGGACGGCCTGGGGGCGCTCACAGTGGTCTATCCCGAGATAGAATACCTCTTCGGGAAGGTGACGATGTATCCCGACTACGGCGAGGAGTGCCGCGACATCCTTCTGGGCTTCCTCCACCGTCATTTCCCCGACCCCGAGAAGCTCGTGGAGCCGCTCAAACCGCTCCCCACCAAGGCGCTCTCGCCCGAAGTGCAGAGCCTCTTCACCGGCAGCAGCTTCAAGGAAGATTACAAGATACTGAATCAACTCGTGCGCAATTACGGGCGCACCATTCCGCCGCTAGTCAACGCCTACATGAGCCTCAGCCCGACGATGAAGATGTTTGGCACGGCCGTCAACGATGAGTTTGGCGATGTGGAGGAGAGCGGCATTTTCTTCAAGATTTCAGAGATATTCGACGAAAAGAAAGCGCGCCACATAGGCACCTACCAGGGCGGAGACTTTGAAGAAGAGAACGTTTCGCTATGAAAGCTGAAGGCGATATCATTCTCGTGACGGGCGCCGATGGCTTCATCGGGTCGCATCTCACGGAAGCCCTGCTCAGCAAAGGCTACAAGGTAAGGGCGCTGGTATATTACAATTCATTCAACAATTACGGCAACCTGGAGGGACTCTCCCACCCACGGCTCGAGATCGTGGCCGGCGACGTGCGCGACGCCGCTTTCTGCCGAGGCATAATGAAAGGCGTCTCCACCGTGTTTCACCTTGCCGCCCTCATAGCCATCCCCTATTCCTACGTGGCTCCCGAGTCGTATGTCGACACCAACATCAAAGGTACGCTCAACATCTGCCAGGCGGCACTCGACGAAGGGGCTGACCGTGTGCTTGTAACCTCCACTTCGGAGGTCTACGGCACCGCACTCTACACTCCCATCGACGAGAAACATCCCCGCCAGCCGCAATCGCCCTATTCGGCCACCAAGATTGGCGCCGATGCCCTGGCGATGTCGTTTTTCAATGCGTTCAACCTCCCGGTGACCATCGTAAGGCCGTTCAACACCTTCGGCCCGCGGCAATCGGCCCGCGCGTTCATCCCCACCGTCATCACCCAGATCGCATCCGGGATGACGGAGATAAAAGTGGGCGACCTCTCCCCCGTGCGCGATTTCAACTATGTGGAAGACGTTGCCGAGGCTTTCATCGCCATCGCCACCCATCCCGACACCATAGGCCTCGAGCTCAACATCGCCTCGGGCCGCGAGTTCACAATGGGCCGCACCCTTGAGCTCATCGCCGAGCTGATGGGCCGCGAGGTAAGCTTCACACAAGATCCCGAACGCCTGCGCCCCGAGAAGAGCGAGGTGATGCGCCTGCTGGGCGACAGTTCCCTGCTGCGAAGCCTCACCGGGTGGAAGCCGAAATTCACTTTTGAAGAAGGGTTGCGAAAGACCATCGACTGGTTTGCCGACCCCAAAAACCTAAGCAAATATAAACCCGCAATCTACAATAAATAGACAATGGGAAGACCTATACTCACCGTTCTGATGCTCGGAGGAGCGCGCAGAGTCTCAATGGCTGAGCTCCTCAAGCGCGCCGGCGAACGGCTTGGCTACGACATCCAGATCGTAAGTTACGAGCTCGACACAAAAGTGCCCATAGCCACGGTGGGTAAGGTGGTGAGAGGGCTTGCCTGGAAAGACGAAGGTGTGGTAGACGACATCCTGCGCGTCGTGATCGAACACGAAGTGAAGATCATCCTCCCCTTCGTCGACGGCTCCATATCTGTGGCCGCAAGGTGCAAGCAGAAGATGCCCGACCTCTTCGTGCCAGTCTCCGACCCCGAGACCTCGATGATGATGTTCGACAAGAAACTCGCCGCCGAGGCCTTCAAGAACGCCGGCATTCCGATTCCGACCACCTACAAGATCATCGACGCGGAGATGCCCGTGATTGCCAAGCCGCGTTTCGGCTCGGCCTCCAGAGGGATACACATTTTCCACCACATGGACGACCTCATGCACCTGGACAACATCTCGGAATACCTGCTGCAGGAATACCTCGTCGACAAGAAGGAATATACCGTAGACTGCTACGTGTCGCAGGAGGGCGAGATCCTGGTGAGCGTGCCCCGCGAGCGGCTCGAGGTGATGGGTGGAGAAGTGACTCGCACCGTCACCACCCGTATCCCCGAGCTCGAGAAGATGAGCCGCGACATCATACGCAGCTTCAACCTCTTCGGCCCCGTAACGCTCCAGTTTCTCTACGACATGCGCAGCTCGCGCTACCTGCTGATGGAAATCAACCCGAGGCTCGGCGGCGGCGTGATCTGCTCCGTCTACGCCGGAGCTCCCATCCCCGACTACATACTGCGCGAGGCTCTCGGCGCCGCCGTGGAACCCTGCGAAGACTGGGCCAACAACTGCCTGATGGCCAGATACCAAAAAGAAACCATCTTCTACAATTCATGAGCAGACACGTGGTGGTAATCGCCGAGGCGGGGGTGAACCACAACGCCGACCCCGACCTTGCGCTCAAGATGATAAAGGCTGCCAAGGATGCAGGCGCCGACTATGTGAAATTCCAGACGGCTGTCCCCGAGCTTGTCATATCGTCGGTGGCGCCGAAAGCCACTTACCAGGAGGAGACCACGGGCGCCGGCGAGTCGCAGCTCGACATGTGCCGCAAGCTCCACTTCCCCATCGAATATTACCGCGAGCTTAAAAAAGAGTGTGAAAAAGCAGGAATAGGGTTCAGCAGCACTCCGTTTGATCTGGTGTCGCTCGAATTCCTCATCGAGCTGGGTATCGACTTCATAAAAGTGCCTTCGGGCGAGATCACCAACCGCCTGTTTCTCGAAGCCGTGGCTGAGAGCGGCCTGCCGGTGGTTCTCTCCACGGGGATGTCCACTTTCGAAGAGGTGGAGCGGGCAGTGAATCTGCTCTCCGCGCCTCGGGAGGGAGAAACGCACGAAGAGAGACTCAGCCGAATCACCCTTCTGCAATGCAACACGCAGTATCCCACCCCGTTTGCCGACGTGAATCTGCTGGCGATGCCCGAGATGGGAAGACGGCTGGGCGTGCGATACGGCTACAGCGACCATACCCCCGGCATCGAGGCTTCCGTCGCCGCCGTGGCCCTCGGAGCAAGCGTGGTGGAGAAGCATTTCACCTTGTCTAACCGTCTTCCCGGCCCCGACCAGAAAGCTTCGCTCGAGCCGGCGCAGCTCGCAGAGATGGTGAAGGCGATACGCAACGTGGAGCTCGCGCTGGGAAGCCCGCAGAAAGAGGTTTCGCCCAGCGAACGCGAGAACATAATCGTGGCCCGCAAGAGCGTGGTGGCGGCGCGCGACATCGCCAAGGGTGAGACCTTCACATTGGAAAACATAACCGTAAAACGCCCCGGCAACGGTATCTCGGCCTGGGACATCCAAGACGTAATCGGGAGAGAGGCAAAGCGCGATTTCCCCTACGATTCGCTGATTGAACTATGAACCAAGACGAATTGAAAATAGCGGTCGTGACCAGCGGCCGGGCCGACTGGGGGCTGCTCCATCCCCTTGTGAGCGAGCTTTCCGGCAGAGGAGTAAAACTCTTGATTATAGCCACTTACGCCCACCTTTTCCCGGAGATGGGCGACACAATATCCGAGCTTGTAGACGACGGCTTCCCGCCCACGATGAGCGTGCCGGCGCGACGTCCGAGGCAAGAGGCCGTGGCTGATGCCGTCACGGGTTTCTCAATGGCTTTCAGATACTTGCGGCCCGATGTTGCCGTGGTGCTGGGCGACCGCTTCGAGATTCTCGGAGTGGCGACGGCAGCAGTGCTTGAACGCACTCCATTGGCCCACATCGCGGGTGGCACGGTGTCGGAGGGGGCTTTCGACGACGCTTTCCGCAACGCCATCTCGCAGATGGCCACAATCCACCTCCCCGAGACCGACAAGGCACGCCGGCGTCTCATTACGGCCGGCGCCGACCCGCGCCTCACAAGCACCGCAGGCGCGCTGGGAGTCTATAATGCCCTCAATACTCCCCTGATACCCCTCAAAGAGTTTGAGAGCAGCCTTGATTTCGAGCTGGGCGACAAGTACTTGCTTGGCACATTCCATCCCGCCACTCTCTCCAAACTCGAGCCGATTCCGCAGATGAAAATATGGATAGCCGGGCTGGAGAAAGCGCTCGACCGCCATCCAGACCTCAAGCTTCTGCTCACCTTCCCAAATACCGACAACGAACCCACATCGCTGCTCAATCTGCTCTTCACGCTGGCCGCCTCACGCCGCGGACGCGTGAAAGTGGTGCCCTCGCTCGGACGGGTGCGCTACCTCACGGCCGCAAAGCATGCAGCCGTGGTAGGCGGCAACTCCTCAAGCGGCATCGTTGAGGTGCCCTCGCTCGGAGTCCCGGTGGTTGACGTCGGTATCCGCCAGCAGGGTCGCGAACGGGCCAAGTCGATAATCCATACCGACCTCGACGCCGAAAGCATAGCCGACGGCATCTCGCTCGCGCTTACCCCGGAAATGAGAGAAGAAGCCTCGCGGGCCGTCAATCCATACTTCAAAGCCGACACTCCGTCGCTCATGGCCGACTTTCTGATTTCAGAAGCCGAAAAACTTAAAAAATCCCGATGAAACCGCTGTTTCTGATACCGGCACGCGGCGGCAGCAAAGGAGTGCCGGGTAAAAACATCCGTCCGCTCGCGGGCGTTCCGCTCATCTGCCATTCCATCCGCCACGCCCTGGCCACGGCACCGTCGGCCGACGATGTGGTGGTTTCCACCGACTCCGAGGAGATAGCGGAGATAGCTAAAAAAGCGGGGGCAAACGTCCCGTTTTTGAGGCCTGCGGAACTGGCAACGGATACTGCCGGAAGCATCGGAGTGATGCTCCACGCCGCCGACACCCTCAACCAGGCCGGACACGATTACGACTGCATAGTGCTGCTGCAAGCTACATCGCCGCTGCGCATCCCCGCCGAAATCACCCGGGCTCTGCAGGTATTCGAGGAGAAGCGCCCCGACATGGTGGTGAGCGTGCGAAATTCCTCGGCCAATCCTTATTATAACCTCTTCGAAACCAACGGAGAAGGGTTTCTCGAAATCAGCAAAGGTCCGGGCAACATCACCCGCCGCCAGGACGCCCCTCCCGTATGGGAAATCGACGGTGCAATCTATGTGATTTCGCTTGACGCGCTCCGTTCCGTCACCTCACTGGCGTCGCTTAAACGCATTATCCCGCTCCCATCGGAGGCGCCCGGCATCGACATCGACACCGAAGCCGACTTCGCTGCCGCCGAGGCGCTGCTCGCCCACAAATAAATTTCTGAGATATGCCGCAAACCGCCTCCCTGCAACGACTTCAGGAACTCGCCACGGCCCCGATCTGGCGAATGCTCCTCAAGTACAGCCTCCCGGCCGTGGTGGGCACCGTGGTCTCGGCAGTCTACAACATCATCGACTCCATAGTGATCGGCCATGCCATCGACGACCCCAACGTGGTGGCCGGTATCGCCGTGACGTTCCCGGTGATGAACCTCGGCACGGCGCTCGGTATGCTCATCGGCGCCGGTGCGGCCACAAGGGTCAGCATCGTGCTGGGGCAGAACGACAAGGCCAGAGCCGAGTTGATTCTGGGAAACTCCGTACAGCTGTCGGTAATCATCGGCATCATCTACATCTCGCTGCTCGGCTTCTTCATCACCCCCATCCTCAACCTCTTCGGCGCATCGCCCCACACCCTCCCCTACGCCCGCGAATTCATGCTGTGGGTGCTCCCCGGGATGGTGCTGATGAACCTCACTTTCAGCTACAACAACGTGATGCGCGCCTCGGGGTACCCGGGTAAGGCGATGTATACCAACCTCATAGGTGCCGGGCTGAACGCCATCCTCGCGCCGCTTTTCCTCTTCGGCTTCAAATGGGGAATAAAGGGAGCAGCGATTGCCACCGACATCTCGATGTTCATCACGGCTTTCTTCGTGCTGGGCCACTTCTTCAACAAGAACCACACCCTCCATTTCGAGCGCGGCACTTTCAAGTTCAACTGGCCGGTGATCCGGTCGGTGCTCTACATCGGTATGGCGCCGTTTCTCATCAATGTGGCCGGTGCCAGCGTCAACGCCATCGTCAACAATTCGCTGCTCAAATACGGCGGCGACAACGCCATTGCAGCAGTGGTGGTGTTCAACCGCTACGTTACGGTGTTTGTCTTCATCGTGCTCGGCATCTGCCAGGGTATGCAGCCTATTTTGGGCTACAACTACGGGCGCGGCATGCTCGACCGCCTTTTCAAGACGCTGCGGCTCGCCGCCACAGTGGCCGTGATTATCACTACGATAGGGAGTATTGTTGGAGCGCTCGCTCCCAGGCAGATCGCCTCTATGTTCATGCAAGACGAGACGCAGATTCTATGCGCCATCAATTGCTTGAGAATCACCACTCTCACTTTCTGGATGGTCGGATTTCAAATTGTCTCAACCAACTTCTTCCAGAGCCTCGGCATGGCCGGAAAAGCCGTTTTCCTTTCGCTCACCCGCCAGATTATCTTCATGATACCGATGCTCTTCATCCTTCCGCCCCACTTCGGATTGGACGGCGTCTGGAGCACCTTCCCCATCTGCGATTGCATCTCTGCCATAATCGCAGCCGCAATGCTCTGGTGGCAGGTGCGACACATCCGTTCCACCCATCTCCCCGCTCCGGAATCCACCAAGAGCTGACCACGAGCGCGAAAGGGCTAAATTTTCTCGACTAAAAGGCTGATTATTTCTCCTCGAGGGAGGAGAGGATAGAATCGGCTATCTCGCGGGTGTTGCTCAGGCGCGGCACCTTGCGCTGGCCGCCGAGCTTGCCGCTGCCGCTGCGGGAAAGCCACCCGTCGAAGGTGCCTTCGTTCACGCTCACCACCTCCGGACCTTCAAGGAAGATGTCGTGGCTGCGTTTGGCGTCGTAATCGGAATTGAGGGCGCGGAGCTGGGTGTCGAGCACCGCGGCAAACTCCTCTACCGAAGCCGGAGTCTTTTTCCACTCTATGAGCCATTGGTGCCTTCCGCGTTCCGATCCGTGGGCGTAGACCGGGGCAACGGTGTAGTTGTGCACCGAGCTGTCGCTTAGGCGGCACGCTTCTGCCAGAGCTCGCTCGGCGTTGTCTTCCATCAGTTCCTCGCCGAAAGCGTTGATGTAGCTCTTGGTACGACCGGCCACCGTCACGCGCACCGGCGCGAGGCTCTCTATCCTCACGGTGTCGCCCGTACGATAACGCCAGAGGCCGTTTACCGTGCTGACAATCAGCTCGTAGATCTTCCCAACTTCCACTTCTCCAATCCCCACGGGCACCTCGCTCCCGAGAGGCAGAAATTCATAATAAACGCCGGCGTCGACGAGCAGGATCATCCCTGGATGGCCTGAGTTGTCGCTCACGGCAAAGTATCCTTCAGAAGCATTGTAGACTTCGCTCCAGTGCATGTCAAGGCCTTCACAAAGCGCTTCATATTCAGCGCGGTAGGGTGCAAACGAGATTCCTCCGTGGAAGAACACCTCCAGGTTGGGCCACACCTCCTTGAGACTCGAAGCTCCTGTGATTTCAAGCACTTTGAGAATCACTCTCATCATCCACGACGGCACACCCGAGATGTTGGTGATATTCGCAGCTGCAGCCTTGCGCGAGAGGAGCGGGAGCTTCACTTCCCAGTCTTCGAGAAGCGCGGTGTGCTTGTCGGGCACCCTGAACAGGTTGGCCAGGGGGTAGATACGCTGTATGAGGGTGGCCGAGAGGTCACCGATCACGGTGCCTTTCCTCACTTCTATCACATTGTTGGCAAACGATCCGCCCAGCACAAGCCCTTTCCCGGCAAACATCCTGCTCTCGGGATTCGACTTCAGATAGAGTGCCACCGAGCAGGACGCACCCTTATAGTGGTTTTGCTTCAGACCGGTGTTGGTGACGGGTATATATTTCGAGCGGCCGCCGGTGGTGCCTGACGACTGGGCGAAGCTGCGACATTCGCCGGGCCAGAGCACGTCTTTCTCGCCTTCGATCATTTTCATAACGTCGGCGCGGAAACCCTCGTAATCCCTCAGGGGCACTTTGGCGGCATACTCAGCGGCGGTGTCGGCCGGCGTGGGGAGCAACACAAGCTCCTTGAACCCGTGGCGCTGGCCAAACTGCGTCTTGGCGCCCTCTCCCAACATCCTGCAGAGCAATTCCCTCTGCACTTCCTCTTCGCGCCCGCACCAGGATTCCACTTCGCGCGCGTATCTCTTCAACAACAATCTCGCTATACCTGTAAGATTCATAACTATAACCCCCTCGGGCTCAATTTATTAAGTTTTTAATTCCGGCCTCTGATTTAATCTCTTTTCAATTTTGGTCTCCTTCGAGACCGAGCATTTCGGGTGCAACTCCCTTGAGGTCGGTCTTGCGCGGTTTGGCGCCCAGGGCCACCAGCTTCCGGCACGTGCCGGGGATGCTCTGGCCACCCTCCTTTAGCTTCGCCATCCCTTCCTTGTAGCTCTTCCCCAGAGATTCTATCTTGCTCCCTATATCGCTGTATTTCTGCATGAAAACCGCCACCCTGTCGAGCATCTCGGATGCCAGGGCATACACCTTCTCGTGGTTTGAGGTCTGCACGATCTGCTGCCACGTCATATTCACGATCTTGAGCGCGGCATAGAGCGTCTGTTCGTCGGCGATGTAAACTCTCCGCTCCATTGCCTTGCGCCAGAGGTCCGGACGGGTTCCCGTGGCCAGCAGTAGCGCCCCGGTGTTGGGCACGAACATTATCACGTATCCCAGCGGGGTCTTCCCCTTGGCGAAGTAGGCGGAATAATCCTTGCCAGCCAGCTCTGCCACATGGCTTTCGATGCTGCGGATATGGGCGTCAAGGGCAGCCTTGCGCAAACCTTCGTCTTCGGCGTTTACGTATTCCAGATATGATGTGAGCGACACTTTGGAGTCGATCACCACGTCGCGGGTCTTGTCGAGGTGAAGCACGATGTCGGGGCGCATCTTGTTGCCGGCCTCGTTTACCATCGCTCTCCCGTCGGCGTCCTTGAGCTGACTTTGCGTCTCGAAGTGTATCCCCTCCTTAAGTCCCTGCGACTCAAGGAGCTCACGGAGCACAGTCTCGCCCCATTCGCCCTGCACTTTGTTGCTCCCCTTCAATGCGTTTGCCAGTTTCTCTGCGCTCATCTGAGCCGCCACGGTGTGTTGAAAAAGAGAGGTCAGACCGGCGTCGAGGCGTCCGCCCAGCTCATTCTGCCGGGTAGTGTTGGCCTGCACGGTCTCTTTCATCTCTTTTATCGAGGTATTGAGCGGCCCCAGCAACTGCTCCAGCCCTTCCTTACTCGAGGCTGAAAACTCCTTCTGGCGTTGCTTGAGCATCTCGTCTGTGACGTTGCCGAGGCGTTCGCTCATCGTATTCACGGTTTCCTCAAACTGCCTGCGGAGGGCATCGAGGCTCTCCTTATGCCTCGTATCCTGGGCCTCAAGCGCCTCTTTTTCTCTTTTCTCCTGGGCCTCGAGTGCCTCAGCGTGGCGCTTCTCCTGAGCCTCCACTGCCTCGCGGTGTCTTCTTTCCTGCGCCTCGAGCGCTTCCTGATGAGCCGACTCGCGTTCCTGCAGGCGTGCTTCCGCCTCTCCGGTCTTTACTTCCGCACGGTTCAGACGGTCGCGGTGGTCGGCCAGCATCCCGTCAAGCTCGGTCACACGCTCCTTGAGCTCGGCCTCTCGTTGAGCCCGCGCCTGCGACGAGCTCCGGCCGTAGACTGCGGCCACGACCAGCCCGATCGTGATGCCGACTATAAATATCGCTATCGATATCGCTATGCTTATCTCCATCTTATCAAACTTCTTTCCGGCCCTTCCCCGCTTCCTCCGGCGTTCCCTCCTCAGGACGCAAGCCGTTGCAGGAAAGCGTTAGGGCCTGTTTATCAGTTTGCGAAGTTAAGCAAATTTCGGCAGATTTGCAACCTAAGTGGCTCTCCGTCGGCCGAATTTGCAAAATCGGAGGCATCATTTTACAGTTTCATTGCCTGCAGTTTTTATGCTGCCACGATTCTCCGCGGCGCTTCCACCTCTTGTTAAAAATCTATAAACATACCCGGGCGTCTTTTGCTTTTACATACTTTTTTACTATCTTTGCATGAGAATCGATTTTTTACCGTCCTTACGGCTTGCGATGAGTCAGGAACGGCCTGATAGACGCCGAAGGTTAACCAAAATAGAAAACACATGAGAAAACCTAACTTATTGAGAATATTACCTCTTGCACTTCTCGTCTTGGGTGGTTTTTCTGCGAAAGCATACAACGTATCCACCACTCCCGAGGCGAAGCATGTTCTTTTTGAAGAATACACCGGCGTGCTCTGCACCGGTTGCCCGGACGGCCATGATATGCTTGAGCAGATAATAGCAACGTATCCCGGCAAGATTCATCCGGTATCGATTCATTGCGGTATGTATGCCGCTGAACCTCCGAAATATAGCGTTGACGGAGCTTCCGCAATCCATCAGTTTTTCGGCGTATCCGATTATCCTTCGGCCGTAATCAACCGCGAGCCGATCGCATCCAACCGATATATGGCCACAACCGCCTTCTGGTGGCAATACGTGCAGGAAGAGCTTGCCAAACCGGCACCGGTAAACCTTTGGCTCAATGCCACTTACGACAAGGAGAAGGGTTACGTCAAATTGGATGTGGAGGGATATTTCACAGGCGACTCCCCCTCGCTGACCAACTATCTGACCATTGTGATGACTCAGAGCAACATCATCGGTCCCCAGAAAAACGCCGCCGGCTCAACCACCAACTACCAGCACAACCATATGCTGCGGGCGTTCGTCACTCCCAACTGGGGTAATGAAATGAATGTTGGCGCACAAGGCGACTATTTCGAGAAAACTTTTTATTATGAAATGCCGGAGAAGATCGGCGACGTGGTACCCGTGCCCGACAACATTGAGTTCGTGGCTTTTATGACCCAGACGAAACGTTTCGTGATGAACGCTACGGCTGCTCCCCTCACCTACGGCACTTTCGACCTTCCCGACAACTTCGAAGATGAAGAACCCGGTGTAGACGATCCCGGCAAAGACGACCCGGGCAAAGATGATCCCGGAAAAGATGATCCGGGCAATGAAGACGATCCCGGAAAGGATGACCCGGGTAAGGATGATCCCGGCAAAGAAGACCCGGGCAATGAAGACGAACCCGGAAAGGATGACCCCGGCACAGGCGGTGACGAGAATGAGGACGCAGGTGTAATCTACACCGAAACCGTCGACACTCCGCTCAGCGTAGAGGTGTATGACATCAACGGCCGCACCGTATACGCCGGCACCCCCGAAGGCCTGCAATTCACCTCGCTCAACAAGGGTATCTACATTCTGAAGGCCATCTACCAAGAGAAGACATCAACCAAGAAAATATTATAAATTGACGATATGAGCAAATCTATTACTCTCTCTCTGGCGGCAGGGATGCTCCTGGCAGCAGGCAGCGCCTCCGCATATAACGTAAGCACGGAACCGACCGCCAAAAGCCTCCTTTTCGAGGAGTTTACGGGGGTTAACTGCAGCGGATGTCCCGACGGCGACCGCTTGCTTGAAACGTTCCGCCTCTCCCACCCCGGGACAGTCAACGTAATCTCCATTCACGCGGGCATGTATGCCAACGTCGATCCCAACTATACCACTCCGGAAGGGAACGAGCTTCACAACCTCGGCATCTCGGCGTATCCCCAGGCATATCTCAACCGCCATCTCTACCTCAACAAGCTCGGGATGGAGCCTGCTTTCTGGGCGCAATACGGCCGCATAGAAGAAGCGGAGATCAGCCCTGTTAACCTCTGGATGGGCGTGAACTACGACCATACCACAGCAACGGTGACAGTAGATGTGGAGGGCTATATCACCAACGATATCGTTGACAACAAGCTCTTCCTCAATGTGGCGATGCTTCAGAACAATGTGCTCGGTCCGCAGACTTCCGGCGGCATGGGCAACAATTATCCCCACAACCACATGCTCCGCAAGCTCCTCACTCCTACCTGGGGCGAAGAGATCACGGGCCTGACGAAGGGCGAATATTTCACCAAGCAGTACACGCTCGTTCTTCCCGAATCCATCGGTCCCGTTACCATCGACCCGGCCGAGCTTGAATTCGTGGCCTACGTTACCCGCAGCAGATACGACGTCTACAACTCAGTATCGGCGTTCCCCACTTTCTCGGGTCTCAACCGCCCTATGAGCATCCAGCTCCAGCCTTACAAAATCAACGGCACTTATAATTTCAACTCGGATCTCATCGAGTTTTATGTAACCAACAAGTCGGTTGAGCCCATCACATCTATGGCTTTCGACGTTACCCTCAACGGCAAGTCTTACCGCATCGACTGGACGGGCAACATCCCGGCCCGCGAACGCCAACTCATAGTGCTCGACACAGACTGGTCAACCAACACAGAATCGCCTCTCCAGCAGAGAGATAACTACTACACCGTGACGCCGGTTGAAATCAACGGGGTGGCTTACACCACCAATGATGTAATCTCCGAAAAGGGATTCATCCCCGCTATGGAGTGCTCACCCAATCTGAAAATCAGCATCAAAAACGACAACAACGCCGGCGACAACACTTACCTCATCAAAGACGTGAAAGGTAATGTAGTGAAAGAATTCTCTGTGGAAGGGAACGGCAACAGCAACGAATTTGAAGTTACGCTCGAGAAAGGCCAAATCTACTGCTTCGAGGTGAACGACAGCTGGGGCGACGGCATGAACAGCGGCTTCGGTTACTTCATCGTGCAAGACCGCGGCAACGGCAACATGACCCTCTGGGACGCCACTTCTTTGAAGGGCCACGGCAGCCGCTTCTACATCAGCACATCCGCTGCCGGAGCTGGAGTGGAAGACCTTGTGGCCGACAGCGCCGATGTGAAAGCAGTGGAGGTTTACGACCTGAACGGTCGCCTGCTGCACGCCGGAACCGCAGCCGGACTTGAGACAGGCAACCTCTCGAGAGGCATCTACGTAGTTAAATACGTCATGAGCGACGGTAGCTCGCAGGTGAAGAAAGTGGCCGTAAACTGATCCCCTTTCCTCACTGAGAGAAGAATTAAAACTTGGGGCTGTGTCTTTTCGACACAGCCCCAAGTTGTGTAAGAACGGGCTTTATGCCGCAGTGCAAGGGGTGAAATAGAGATCGGCCTCGCGTTGCCGACGCTTTACCAGACCCGGCAACCTCTTTCCTCCGCCCTTCACCCATTTCATAAACTCTCCGCGAATTGAGGGATCGGAGGGGTTGGCCTTCACCAACCGCAGGAGCGTGGAGCGCCCCAGGGCGCCGCTCCCCACGTTGAATGAAAAGCTCACCAGTGCGTCATATTGATTCTGATTGAGAGTCACGCCGGCGAGCATGGGCTGCAGCCTCCGCTCAAAGAGCTCGATATCGGCATCAAACTGCGCGTTAGCCGCCTCGCGGGTAATCATATCCCCCGGGCGCACACCCGAGGTATGGCCATAACCTATGGTCCATACACCGGCTGGACATCGCATCGCCTTGAGCACCAGCCCCTCAAACCCCTTGATCATCGTCTTTACATTCTCTGAAGCTTTCATACCATTTTGAAATTAAAATTAAAAGATTGAATTTACCCCATTCGGCCTGGAATTATACCAAACTGGCCTGGAATTACATTTCACTGACCTGTAATTATACTTCATCGCCTGGCCATACACTTCTCCATTATGGTTAAGCTTCAGCAAAATTACACCCCCAACCCCCTCCCACAGCTCCTATCCTTCCACTTCCCCCAGAGAATCGCCGAAACCGCCGGAACCGCCGAAAAAATGAAAAATTTGGCGATGATGAAAAAAAGTAGTAACTTTGCAGCGCAAATTAAGATTAAATCTTTTTTGAAAAGCTGGTTCCGTAGCTCAGCTGGATAGAGCAACAGCCTTCTAAGCTGTGGGTCTTGGG
>JAFLTX010000027.1 GCA_022509145.1 Muribaculaceae bacterium
CTTTTTTGCCGAAGTTTGAAGATTTACGTCCCTATCTGAAAGTAGGGATGGAGCTTTATTACGCCGAGGGCCCGGAAATTGTGCGCAGGCTTAAAGAAATGGGATATCCCGTTTTCCTTGACCTTAAATTGCATGACATCCCGAACACTGTCAAAAAAGCGATGTCGGTACTCTCCCGCCTTGATGTAGACATGTGCAATCTGCATGCCGCGGGAAGCCGCCGGATGATGGAAGCCGCCATCGAGGGCCTGACGCGGCCTGACGGTTCGCGCCCCATTCTTCTTGCGGTGACACAGCTTACGTCGACCAGTCCCGAGACGATGAAAGAGGAGCTGCTCATTGAAGGCACGATGCAGGACGTTGTGGGCCATTACGCCCTGAATGCAAAGGCAGCCGGGCTTGACGGAGTGGTCTGCTCACCGCTGGAAGTGCCGTTTGTGAAAGAGAAATGCGGGAAATCGTTCCTTACGGTTACGCCGGGCGTAAGATTCGCTGATTCCGAAGTGAACGACCAAGTGCGCGTCACCACGCCGGCCAAAGCGCGTGAACTCGGATCGGATTATATTGTGGTGGGACGGCCGATTACCGCAGCCCCGGACCCCCGTGAAGCATATCTGCGTTGTGTAAGAGAATTTGAAAATTAACCCCCGAGGATAAATATGTATAATAAAGAGCTGATAGCAAAGGATTTACTTTCGATAGGAGCGGTGTTTCTCCGCCCTGACGAACCCTTTACGTGGGCCAGCGGAATCAAGAGCCCGATTTACTGCGACAACCGCCTGACACTGTCCGACGTGAAAGTAAGGGAAGACGTTGAAAACGGGCTTGCCGAACTCATAAAATGCCATTTCCCCGAAACAGAGGCAGTTATGGGCACCTCGACAGCAGGTATAGCACATGCTGCCATCACTGCCACGAAGCTGGAGATGCCGATGGGTTATGTACGCTCTTCGGCCAAGGACCACGGAAGGACCAATCGCATTGAAGGGCGCCTTGAACCGGGCCAGAAGGTTGTGGTGGTTGAAGACCTGATTTCTACCGCCGGAAGTTGCCTCGATGTGGTAGAGGCCTTGCGCGAGGCCGGAGCCGAAGTGCTTGGAGTGGTAAGCATCTTTACCTACAACATGCAGAAAGGAATCGATGCGATGCGCGAAAAAGGAGTTGAAAACGTAAGTCTGTGCGACTTGGAGACATTGCTTGATGTCGCTGTAGAAGAAAATTATATCAGGCCGTCGGATAAGAAAAGGCTTATAAAATTCCGCAACAATCCTTCTGACGGCAGCTGGCAGATAATTGATTAAAAAAAGATTTAAAACTTCGAGAAAATGCGTCATCTGATAGACTCGACAGATCTTACCCTGGAAGAAACCGGGAAAATCATAGACTTGGCTCTTGATATTATCAACAATCGGGAAGCCTACAGTCATGTTTGCGAAGGGAAGAAGCTCGCAACGCTTTTTTATGAACCCAGCACCCGCACCCGCTTGAGTTTCACCGCAGCCATGATGGAGCTGGGCGGCAACGTTTTGGGATTCTCTGACGCCGGCACCTCCTCGGTAAGCAAGGGCGAGACTGTTGCCGACACGGTGAGGGTCGTATCGGCTTTTGCCGACATCATTGCGATGCGCCATTATAAAGAAGGGGCGCCGAAAGTGGCGTCACTGTTCTCGCGTGTGCCGGTGATAAACGCCGGCGACGGGGGCCATGCACACCCGACGCAAACTCTCACCGACCTCTTGAGCATCAGACGCGAACTCGGACATCTCGACAATCTCACCATCGGGCTATGCGGCGACCTTAAATACGGGCGCACTGTTCATTCGTTGATTAAAGCCATGAAACGTTATCCCGGCAATAAATTCGTGCTCATCTCGCCGGCCGAACTGCGCTTGCCCGACTATATCAAAAACATACTTCCGTCGAATTATACGGAGGTTGAGACTCTTGAAGAGGCGATGCCGCAACTTGACGTGCTTTATATGACCCGCGTTCAACAGGAGAGGTTTGAAGACAAAGCCGAATATGAAAGGCTTAAGGATTCGTTCATCCTCGATGTCGAAAAAATGGCACTTGCGCCCGAAAAGATGATTGTGCTGCATCCTCTGCCCAGAGTAAACGAAATAAGCACTGACGTTGACGCCGATCCGCGGGCCGCTTATTTCCGTCAGGTTGAAAACGGAAAATTTGTGAGGATGGCTTTGATTTACACCCTTCTGCATCACGACAGATTGACAGAAGAGAAGGAACGGCCGCTACACCCCACCACCTGCAGATGCTCCAATACAAAGTGCATCACCGCCACCGAACCGGTGGAAAGGCTGACTTATGTGACAGACGCCGGCGGTGAACGATGCGCATATTGCGACCACCTGCTCGAGAAATAAAAATTCAATGAAAACCCGATAAATACAAATAATATTATGTCTAACATTTCCCACCGCATTGTAGGAGAAGGACTCACCTTCGACGACGTGTTGCTTGTCCCGTCGTATTCGGAAGTGCTTCCGCGCGAAGTTGACCTTCAGTGTAAGTTCACTCGCAACATCACCCTCAACATCCCTGTCATATCGGCAGCTATGGACACCGTAACCGAGTCGAAAATGGCCATAGCGCTGGCACGACAGGGCGGAATAGGAGTAATTCACAAAAATATGTCGATTGAGCAGCAGGCAGCTGAAGTGCGCAAGGTGAAACGCGCCGAAAACGGCATGATTTACGAACCGATAACTATCCGCCCCGAGCAGACTGTGGGAGATGCGTTGATGCTGATGAAGGAGAATCATATCGGCGGCATTCCCGTCACGGATTCCGAAAACCGCCTTGTGGGTATAGTGACCAACCGCGACTTGCGTTTTCAACACGACCTGAACCGCAAGATAGCCGAAGTAATGACATCGGAAAGTCTGATCACCATACGTGACACAAGCAATGTCAACGTAATCGACGTGCTTCAAGAAAACAAGATTGAAAAATTGCCGGTGCTCGATGGCGACGATCACCTGATAGGGCTCATCACCTATCGTGATCTGGTCAAAAACCGGGACTTCCCCAACGCGTGCAAGGACGCCAAGGGACGCCTGAGAGTGGCCGCGGGCGTGGGTATCACTCCCGATGCTCTTGACCGCGTAGGGAAACTTGCGGCAGTGAATGTGGATGCTATCGTTCTCGACTCGGCCCACGGCCATTCGCTCAACGTGGTGAATACGCTTAAGGCTATAAAGAAAGAATTTCCCCATCTTGACGTGGTAGTAGGCAATGTCGCGACTGCCGACGGAGCTAAATATCTGGTAGACAACGGTGCCGACGCGGTTAAGGTCGGAATCGGTCCGGGTTCGATATGCACAACCCGCATTATAGCCGGCATAGGCGTTCCTCAACTTACGGCCATTTTCGACACCTCTGACGCTATCCGCAATTCGGGTGTTCCCATCATAGCCGACGGCGGTTTGAGATATTCCGGCGATATAGTCAAAGCCCTGGCTGCCGGCGCCGAATGCGTGATGTGCGGCTCGATGTTTGCCGGCACAGAGGAAGCTCCTGGCGACACCATCATCTACAGCGGACGTAAATTCAAATCCTATCGTGGAATGGGTTCGATCGACGCGATGAAAGCCGGAAGTGCCGACAGATATTTCCAAAGCGATGAGCGAAACGTCAACAAACTCGTGCCGGAAGGGATCGTAGGCCGCGTGCCTTACAAGGGAAGTGTCGATGAAACAATATATCAGCTGATGGGCGGCCTGCGCGCCGGCATGGGATATTGCGGTGCCAAAAATCTCAAGGAACTTAAGAATACCAAGTTTATCCGCACTACGGCTGCAGCCATGGCCGAAAGCCATCCCCACGACATAACCATAACCAACGAGACCCCTAACTATACTCGTGCCAACTGATGGAAAGAATACTTATAGCTGATTTCGGTTCGCAATATACGCAACTGATTGCCCGACGTCTCAGGGAGATGAACGTCTATTGCGAGATATTTCCCTTCAACAAAGTTCCCTCGCCTGATTCAGAGGTAAAGGGCCTGATTCTTTCGGGCTCTCCGGCATCCGTGCGCGATGCCAACGCTCCCCAGATAGATTTGACGGAATTTCTCGGCAAATTGCCGGTGCTCGGCATTTGCTACGGGGCTCAATATCTCGCCCAGACTCATGGGGGCGAGGTGCTTCCGTCGCCAAGCAGGGAATACGGACGCGCCATACTTACAGTCGAAGCCGAAGACGACCCCTTGTTCCGCAACATTGACCACACTACACAGGTGTGGATGTCGCACGGCGACACTATCCAGCGGCTCCCAGAGAACTCCAGGCTGCTTGCTTCGACCTCGGATGTCAGGAACGCTGCCTTTCGGTTTGTGAATATGCCTGTATGGGCCATCCAGTTCCATCCCGAAGTTTACCACAGCACGCAGGGAAGCACCCTCCTCTTCAACTTTATCGTGGGAATCTGCGGATGCAGTCAGGATTGGACACCGGCAAATTTCGTGGAGCATACCGTAGCTTATCTGAAAGAAACGATCGGCGATGACAATGTGATTTTAGGTCTTTCGGGAGGTGTGGATTCGTCGGTGGCGGCAATACTGCTCAAACAGGCCATCGGCGACCGGCTCCATTGCATATTTGTAGACAGCGGGCTTCTTCGACACAACGAATTCGAAGATGTAATGGCCTCCTACCGCAATCTCGGACTGAATGTAAAAGGGGTTGACGCATCGGCGCGCTTCTTCGCCGACCTCAAGGGAGTTTCCGAACCGGAAGAGAAAAGGAAAATCATAGGCCGTGACTTTGTGGAGACTTTTAACGAAGCTGCTTCACAAATAAGCAATGCCCGATGGCTTGCACAAGGCACAATCTACCCGGATGTGGTGGAATCGGCGTCGGTCGCCGGTCCTGCGGCAAAAATAAAATCTCACCATAATGTGGGAGGTTTGCCCGAAAAAATGCATCTCAAGGTCATCGAGCCGTTGAGGTTGCTTTTCAAGGATGAAGTGCGCAGAGTCGGCGTTTCGCTCGGGATGCCCGACAGCCTCATCGGACGCCACCCCTTCCCGGGTCCGGGGCTCGCAATCAGAATTATCGGAGATGTAACTCCCGAAAAGGTGTCGATACTGCAGCAAGTCGACAAGATTTTCATCGACAATCTTCGTTCGGCCGGCCTTTACAACAAGGTATGGCAGGCCGGCGCCATCCTGCTTCCCATTCAAAGTGTGGGAGTAATGGGCGACGAGAGAACTTATGAACGTTGCGTGGCCTTACGCGCCGTTACCTCGGTTGACGGTATGACAGCCGACTGGGTTCATCTGCCTTATGACTTCCTTGCCGACACTTCGAATGAAATCATCAACAAGGTGAAAGGTGTGAATCGCGTGGTTTACGACATCTCCTCGAAACCGCCGGCAACTATCGAATGGGAGTGAGAGAACGAATTTAAATCAACAGCAAAAAAATCAAAAATAACAATATGAAGGTTGGAATAATAATGGGATCGACGAGCGACTTATCGGTGATGCAACCGGCATTCGACATCCTCGACCAGTTTGGAATAGAATACGAAAAAAGAGTGATCAGCGCCCATCGCGCTCCTCACGCCCTTTTTGAGTGGGCATCGACGGCGAAAGAGAGGGGCCTTGACGTGATTATAGCTGGAGCGGGGGGCGCAGCGCATCTCCCCGGTGTGATTGCCGGTCTCACCATTCTGCCGGTGATAGGCGTTCCCGTGCGGAGCAAGACATTGCACGGCCTCGATTCGTTGCTTTCCATCGTACAGATGCCTTCAGGAATCCCGGTGGCCACAATGGCTGTCGACGGTAGTAAAAACGCGGCGTTGTTTGCCGTGAGCATCCTCGCACTCGGATCGAAGAGTCTTCAGGAAAAACTGATAGACTTCCGCGCAAAACAAACGGAAGCGGTTCTTTCATCTAATATTTAAAAAGGATATAGATCATATGTCATCCGACAAAAAAGAGAATCAATCGGCCTGCCGTGTATTCGTAGAGAAAAGGCCCGGTTTCCGGGTTGAGGCGGATATGCTCCGGGACGAACTCAATCAAAACCTTCAGTTGAATATTGACAACCTGAGGTTGCTCAATGTCTACGACTTGTTCGGGTTTCCGCAGGAGTTGGTGGAAAAATCGGTGTATAAGGTGTTTGCCGAAAAACCTACCGACAGCGTCACCTTTGAATTTGATTCAGAAAACCGGCCAGTCATAGCCACAGAATATCTTCCCGGCCAGTTTGACCAGCGTGCCTCGTCGGCTATCGACTGTGTGCACCTTATCGACCCGGAGGCCGACGTGCAGATTCGCAGCGGCCGAATCATAGTTCTTGACGATACCGTTTCGGAGAGCGATCTGGAAAGGATAAAGAATTATGTGATAAATGCCGTGGAGTCGCGCGAAAAAGATATGAGCGTGCTGCGCACAGGCGACTCCGCCGAGCAGACTCCCCTGAGGATATTGTCAGGATTCCGCGAAATGGACCACGACGCACGACTGAATTTCCTGAAGGAATGGGGTATGGCCATGAACGAAGACGACCTTCTCGAGGTGATCAGATATTTTAAGGACGAGCGCAGAGAGCCTACTGAAACCGAACTGAAGATACTCGACACATATTGGAGCGACCATTGCCGTCACACCACATTCACCACCCGTCTGACCGGCGTCGAGGTTGAGGATTCCTTCGTGAGCGACGATATTCGCGATACGTTGAACCGTTTTTATTCGATACGTACAAAAGGGACGGATGACAGGGCGATAGCCGAAGACGAAATTCCGGAATCGCTCTCGCTTATGGAACTTGCAACCACCGGCGCACGTTATCTCCGTTCGGTGGGTCTCTTGAACGACCTTGAGGAAAGCGAGGAGAACAATGCCTGCAGCATCGTGATAAAGGTGGATGTCGACGGGAAAGAGGAAGACTGGCTTCTTCAGTTCAAGAACGAGACCCATAACCATCCTACCGAGATAGAACCTTTTGGCGGCGCCTCGACGTGTCTTGGCGGCGCAATCCGCGACCCGCTGTCGGGAAGAGCGTATGTCTATCAGGCAATGCGAGTTACGGGTGCCGGCAATATCTGGCAACCGGTGTCGGAGACGATTCCCGGCAAACTTCCACAAAGAGTGATTTCCAAAAAGGCAGCCGCTGGCTACTCGTCATACGGCAACCAAATCGGGCTGGCGACGACCCACGTGCGTGAAATCTATCATCCGGGATTCGTGGCCAAACGCCTTGAAGTAGGCGCCGTTGTGGGAGCTGTAAAGGCATCCGATGTGCGCCGCGAAACACCTCAGCCCGGCGACATAATCCTTATGCTGGGCGGTCGTACCGGTCGCGACGGAATAGGCGGCGCTACTGGTTCGTCGAAAAAGCATTCCCAGTCGTCGTTGGAAACCTGCGGAAGCGAGGTGCAGAAAGGCAACGCGCCCGTGGAAAGGGCAATTCAGCATCTTTTTCGCCGTCCGGAGGTTACCAGGCTCATCAAGAAAAGCAACGACTTCGGTGCCGGCGGCGTTTGTGTGGCGATAGGCGAACTTGCCGACGGCCTTGACATCTGGCTGGATAAAGTGCCGGTGAAATATACCGGCCTGAATCCCACGGAACTGGCAATCAGCGAATCGCAGGAAAGAATGGCGGTCGTGGTCGAGGCAAAGGATAAGGATAAGTTCTGCGAATTGTGTCGTGAGGAAAACATTGAAGTGACACACGTTGCAAATGTGACCGACACGGGGCGTATGAGACTGTTCTACAAAACGGAGCCGGTGGCCGATTTGAGCCGTGAATTCATCAACAGCGCCGGTGCCGCACATTTTGCCACCGCCATAGTTTCGGAAGTTCCGGAAACGGATCCTTTCAAGAAAGCAGTGGCGGGGACCTCCCTCGCCGAGAAAGTGAGAAATGCTTTGGAGGATAAAAATGTTGTCTCGCAGAAAGGTCTTGTCGAGATGTTCGATTCAACAATCGGACGCTCAACGGTGCTTATGCCTTTCGGGGGGAAGACTCAGATGACCGAGACTCAGGCTTCGGTGCAAAAACTTCCCGTGCAGGGACACACGAATACCGCCAGCTTGATGACATTCGGTTACAATCCCTTCTTGTCGGATTGGAGTCCGTATCACGGGGCGGCTTACGCTGTGGTGGAGAGTTGTGCAAAAGCGGCGGCCTGCGGGGCAGACTATTCGCGCATGCGTTTCTCTTATCAGGAATATTTTGAGCGAATGAGTGCCGATCCCCACACCTACGGGAAACCGTTGAGCGCGCTCTTGGGCGCTCTCAAGATGCAGCTGGAGCTCGGCTTGCCTTCGATTGGAGGGAAGGACTCTATGAGCGGAACTTTTGAAAATATAAATGTGCCGCCCACCCTGATAGCGTTCGGAATCACGACAGTCGACGCAACGAAGGTGGTTTCGCCGGAATTTAAAAAGGGCGGCGAATATATCTATGTTCTGCGACACAAACCGCTGGCCAACTTAATGCCCGACACCGATTCTCTCTCACGAAACTGGAACTGGCTGCATCATCAGATAGAGGAAGGCCGCGTCTCGTCGGCTTACGCTCTTGCATTCGGCAGCCTGATTGAAGCGCTGGCTAAATGCAGCTTCGGTAATATGATTGGCGCCGATGTGCAAGTGGCTGAAGACCAACTGTTCGACTATTCCTATGGTTCGATTTTGATTTCAACACCCGAGCCCCTCGATTTCGAAAATCTGGAATTTATAGGGCGGACAATCGAACGCCCGGAACTCGTGATCAATTCGGAAATTTTCCCGTTGAACCAATTGCTTGAATGGAACACGAAGGGCTTTGAAAGCATTTATCCCGCCACTTCTGTTGCTGAGAGTGACAAAACCGAGCCCTCCTACAAAGTCTCGCAACCCGTGGCAGCAGATATGAGCAGAGAGGCAGCAACAGACTCCCCCTTGGTTTTCATCCCTGTGTTCCCGGGCACAAACTGTGATTACGACAGTGCGAAAGCCTTCAGAAACGCCGGCGCGAAAGTAGAGACTCTCATTTTCCGCAATCAGACTCCCGAAGACGTCACGGAGAGTATTTCTCAAATCAAGGAATGCCTCGACCGATGCGACATATTTATGTTGGCGGGAGGATTTTCGGTCGGAGACGAACCCGACGGCTCCGGCAAATTCATAGCGAGCGTTCTTACCAATGAAGTCGTAGCAGAATCCATAAACAATCTTTTGAAAAGAAAAGGATTGATATTGGGAATATGCAACGGCTTCCAGGCTCTGATCAAGAGCGGCCTGCTCCCCTTCGGCAAGCTGGGCGAGGTTGGCACGGATTCTCCCACGCTTTTCCGTAACGACATCAACCGTCACATATCGCAGATAGTTACTACGCGGGTGGCCGACTGCTCTTCGCCCTGGCTGCAAGGATTCCACGAAGGTGAACTGTTCAGCATTGCGGTGAGTCACGGCGAAGGGAAGTTTGTGGTTTCGGAAGAGGTAGCCAAAGAACTCTTCGCAAACAGGCAGGTGGCTTTCCAGTATGCCGATCCGTTTACCGGAGAACCCACAATGCAGTCGCCTTATAATCCCAACGGCTCGCTTTACGCCATTGAAGGCATCGTGAGCCCCGATGGGCTGATTCTCGGCAAAATGGGACATTCCGAACGATTCGAAGAAGGCCTTTTCCGCAACATTTCGGGAAATTGCCGCCAATCGATTTTTGAAAACGCAGTGAAATATTGTAAAACGCAAAGAAACAAATAAAACTATGGCTCAGTCATATCAGCAGGCAGGTGTAAATCTTGAAGCAGGCTACGAAGTTGTAAGTCGTCTGAAGCAACATGTTAAGTCCACCCACAGGCCGGGAGTGATGGGCAATATAGGGTCGTTCGGAGGTATGTTCGACCTTAGTGTGCTCAATCTTAAGGAACCCGTGTTGGTGAGCGGAACGGATGGTGTAGGGACAAAACTCAAAATAGCATTTGCTATGGACAAGCACGACACCATAGGAATCGATGCCGTGGCTATGTGCGTCAACGACGTTCTGGCCCAGGGGGCGGCCCCGCTTCTCTTCCTGGATTATGTTGCGCTTGGGCATAACGAACCGGCAAAGGTTGAAGCCATTGTTTCAGGAGTCGCAGAAGGATGCCGTCAGGCCGGTTGTGCCCTCATAGGAGGCGAGACAGCCGAAATGCCGGGGATGTACCCCGATGGCGAATACGACATTGCCGGCTTCACCACCGGGGCAGTCGAGAAATCGAAACTTATCGACGGAACCAAGGTACGCGTGGGCGATGTGCTGATCGGGCTCAGCTCCTCAGGGATACATTCCAACGGTTACAGCCTGGTGCGCAAAATCGTTAGAGACAACCTTGACCTCAATGAGCGCTACGAAGGCTTGGGAGGGAAAACTCTGGGAGAAGTCCTTTTGACCCCGACAAAGATTTATGTCAAGCCCGTTCTTGATGTTTTGAACAAAGTAGACGTTCACAGCATCTGCCACATCACAGGCGGAGGTTTCGACGAGAATATTCCCCGCGCTCTCCAGCCGGGACAGGCGTTTAAGATCACCGAAGGAAGCTGGGAGATACTTCCCATTTTCACACTGTTGGAAAAATGGGGAAAGATTCCCCATCGCGAAATGTACAATATTTTCAATATGGGTATAGGAATGGTGATAGCAGCCGATCCAAAGGACGCCGATACAATTATCGGCATACTGAAGGAGCACGGACAGAACGCCCGGATTATCGGCGAAGTCGCCGAAGGAGAAAATCAAATAATATTCCGTTCGTAAAAACATAGAAGATAGATATGAAAAAAAGAGCTTTGATAAGTGTTAGCGACAAGACCGGTCTTGTGGAATTTGTCTCCGGCCTCAAAAACGAGGGATGGGAAATTATTGCAACCGGCGGCACAAAGACATTGTTGGAGAAATCCGGGATAGAAACGGTGGAGATAAGCCGGGTCACCGGTTTCCCCGAAATATGCGACGGCCGTGTGAAGACCTTGCATCCCAAAGTTCACGGAGCGCTTCTTGCCCTTCGCAACAATCCTGAACACCTCAAGGCTCTTGAGGAAAACGAAATCGGATTCATCGACCTGGTGTGCGTAAATCTGTATCCTTTTCGCGAAACGATTGCCAATCCCGACACAACGCTTGAGGAGGCAGTCGAAAAAATCGATATAGGCGGCCCGTCGATGCTTCGCAGCGCGGCTAAAAATTTCCCGAGCGTCACGGTGGTTTGTGACCCCGACGATTACGCTACGGTGCTCGGGGAGATACGCCAGAACGGTGATACCTCGCTCAAGACACGGATGCAGTTGTCGGCAAAAGCTTATACGCACACTGCGCAATACGACAGCTGCATAGCCACTTATATGCGCAGGCAAGCCGGCCTCAACGAAAAGCTGTTTCTTGAATTCGATTTGAAACAGACGTTGCGTTACGGCGAGAATCCGCATCAATCGGCAAGTTTTTACGCTTCGACAAAAGCCGTTCCCTTCTCATTGGCCAATGCCGTACAGATGCAGGGGAAAGAACTCTCGTACAACAATATCCAGGATGCCAACGCTGCCCTGTCGATTGTCCGTGATTTCAGCGAGCCTTTCTGCGTTGCCCTCAAACACATGAATCCGTGCGGAGCCGGACAGGCAGCTACAATCGAAGAGGCTTGGCGCAAGGCTTTCGAGGCCGACCCGGTGAGCATCTACGGAGGCATTGTGGCCGTGAACCGTACCCTGACCGAAGAAGTTGCGCGGGAGATGAAACCCATTTTCCTGGAGATTGTCCTGGCTCCCGATTTCACGCCCGAAGCTCTTGAAATTCTTTCTACAAAAAAGAATCTGAGAGTCATGAAAGTAAATATGACTCCTTCTGACGAGCCGGTAGACCAGTATGTCGGCGTAACCGGCGGTCTGCTTGTGCAGCACCAGGACATCCAGACCGAGAAACTCACGGAAGAGCAGGTGGTCACCGACATCAAGCCGACCCCGGAAGAACTCGCCGACCTGCAGTTTGCGTGGAATATTGTAAAACACGTGAAATCCAACGCCATTGTAGTGGTTCAGAATCTTCAGACGCGCGGTGTGGGTGCCGGGCAGATGAATCGCGTGGGTTCTGCCGAAATTGCGCTTAAACAAGCTACGGCGGCCGGTGATGCGGAACGCCTGGTGCTGGCTTCTGACGGCTTCCTCCCCTTCGCCGATACGGTTGAACTTGCCGCGAAATACGGCGTGCGAAGCATTGTGCAACCCGGCGGTAGCATCCGCGACGCCGAGTGTATCGCAAAAGCAAACGAAGAAAATATTTCCATGCTCCTCACCGGAGTAAGACATTTTAAACATTAAGTATGAAGAAAGTACTCGTCATAGGCTCGGGAGGACGATGCCACGCCATCGTCGACGCGCTTCACCGGTCACCTTCGGTGGATAAGATTTACTGCGCTCCCGGCAATCCGGGAATTGCGCGACTTGCCGAATTGGTTCCGATCAAGGAGACCGAGATTGAGGCTCTTGCCCAATGGGCCCGGGAGAATGGCATCGACCTTACGGTAGTAGGTCCGGAAGTACCCCTCTCGATGGGTATCGTCGATTATTTCCGTGAGGCCGGACTTAAAATCTTCGGACATACTCAAAAAGCTACAAGAATCGAATCGAGCAAGGAGTTTGCCAAAGAAATAATGCGGCAGGCCGGAGTTCCTACCGCAGCCTACAGCTCGTTCAGTGACTATGACAAGGCCCGCGACTATGTAATGTCGCATTCGCTCCCTGCCGTGATCAAATACGACGGTCTCGCAGCCGGAAAAGGAGTCGTGATCGCCAAGACGGAAGCCGAGGCCGATGCCGCACTTAAAGATATGCTTCTTGAGAACAGTTTCGGAACCGACCGAGTGGTGATAGAAGAATGTCTTGAAGGACCTGAGTTCTCGTTTATGTGCTTCGTCAGCGGCACGCAGGTTGAGCCGATGCCGGTGGCACAAGACCACAAACGCGCTTTCGACGGCGACGAAGGGCCCAACACAGGCGGCATGGGAGCTTATACCTCGTTGCCTTTCATCAGCGAGGAAGACCGCAGATACGCTCTGGAGAAGATTCTCAAACCCGTCGCGGCAAAGATGGCAGAGCTGGGATGCCCGCTCTCTGGAGTGCTTTACGGTGGTTTGATGAAAACTGATGACGGAATCAAGGTGATAGAATTCAACGCACGTTTCGGCGATCCGGAAACGGAAGTTATTCTTCCGATGCTTGAGTCGGACATTTATAAAATGTTTGAAGCCGTTGCAACAGGGAATCCGTTGCCCGAAATGAACTGGAAGGATGAGGCCGTTTTCGGTGTTGTGCTTGCAACGAAGGGTTACCCCGGAGCCTATGAAAAAGGATTTGAAATAGAAGGGCTGGCCGATGTCGAGACGACGGTATACCATATGGGCACCGCAATCAAAGACGACAAGACTTACACCGGCGGAGGACGCGTCCTGATGGTTGTAGCCGGCGACAAGGACGTAAAGTCGGCCCACGACAAAGCCTATAACGAAGTGGCAAAAATCAAATGTGAGGGTCTCTTCTATCGAAAAGACATCGGACACCAGGCATTGGTGGCAACCAAAAACGCCCGCATCCTTGACGGAAAGAAGGTCGCCGAGGCCATAAAGGAGGAAGTCCGCAAGGAAGTCGAGGCCATAAAGGCCGGCAACGGGCGTATTCCTCGCCTTGCCGTGGTTTTGGTTGGTGACAACCCCGCATCGAAGGTCTATGTAAATAATAAAGTTAAATGTTGCGAGCAAACCGGAATCCAGAGCCAGCTGGTGAGGCTCCCCCAGACCGTGTCGGAAAAAGACCTTCTCGATGTTATCGAAGGGCTTAACAAAGATCCGGAGGTAGATGGTGTCCTGGTACAGCTCCCCCTTCCCGAAACGATTGATGAAGAGAAGGTTATAAACGCCATAAATCCCTCTAAGGACGTTGACGGTTTTCACTCACTGAATGTGGCCGATCTTTGGAACGGCCATACCGAACTGGTTCCCTGCACCCCTAAAGGGATAATGTATCTTCTGAAAGCGAATGACATCGACCCGGAAGGGAAACTGGCGGTAGTGATTGGCCGCAGCAATATCGTGGGTAAACCTATGGCAAAACTGCTTCTGGACGCCAACGCAACAGTTGTCATAGCCCATTCGCGCACAAAAGACCTCGAGAAGCTGACGAAACAGGCCGATATACTTGTGGCGGCTGTGGGCCGACCTCGATTTATCGATTCGCGCCACGTGAAACCCGGTGCCACAGTGATCGACGTGGGAATAAACCGCGATGCCGAAGGAAAGCTTTGCGGCGATGTCGATTTTGATGACGTGCTGCCTGTAGCCTCGAAAATAACCCCCGTACCGGGCGGCGTGGGTCTGCTCACCACCGCCACCCTGCTTAAAAACACTCTGTATTGCTACAAACAACATACGAAAAAAGAGCGATGACAAAAATCAGACGTCGCTGCTATGCAACTCAGAGTGTGGGATAAAGCGCTTGTAAAAGTTGAAAAAGGAAATATTAAAAAGAAGTCAAAATATTATAGATTGCCATAGTTATGATTGACAGATATTCACGCCCGGAAATGGTCCGGATATGGACAGAGGAAAACAAATTTAAGGCTTATCTTGAGGTGGAAATCCTTGCGGCCGAAGCTTGGTCGGAGCTTGGAGTGATTCCTCGCGAAGACATAAAACTTCTTCGTGATAAAGCCCGGTTTGACGTCAGCCGCATCCACGAAATAGAAAAAGTGACGCATCACGATGTGGTGGCCTTTACCCGTGCGGTCAGCGAAACCCTCGGCGAAGAACGCAAATGGGTTCACTACGGCCTGACATCGACCGACGTTGTGGATACCGCCAACGGTTACCTCATTCGTCAGGCCAACGACATATTGCGGAAAGATATCGAGAACTTGATCGAAGTGCTCAAGCAGCGCGCCGTAGAGTTTAAATACACCCCTGTGATTGGTCGCACCCACGGAATGCACGCCGATGTAACTTCTTTCGGCCTCAAATGGCTTCTGTGGCTTGAGGAGGCAAAACGCAATCTTGAGCGGTTCAATGTCGCCGCCAAGGGAGTCGAGGCAGGCAAACTCAGCGGAGCGGTAGGTAATTTCGCCAACATCCCGCCCGAAATCCAGGATTACGTCTGCCATCATCTGGGCATCGAGTCGGTGAACATTGCCACGCAGGTGCTTCAACGTGACCGCCACTCTTTCTATTTTGCCGTGCTTTCAATCATAGCCTCGTCGTTAGAGCAAATGGCACTTGAAATTCGCAACCTCCAGCGACAGGAAGTGCGTGAGGCCGAAGAAGCCTTCGCAAAGGGACAGAAGGGGTCGTCGGCAATGCCTCACAAGCGCAATCCTATCGGCAGCGAGAATATTTGCGGTTGCGCGCGTGTGATGCGCGGCTATATGGTGACGGCAAGTGAAAATGTGGCGTTGTGGCATGAAAGAGACATCTCGCATTCTTCAACCGAGCGAATCATTATGCCCGACGCAACGATTCTGCTCGACTACATGTTGAATCGATTCACCAACATTTTGAAGAATCTGGTGGTGTATCCCGACAATATGATTAAAAATATTTATCTTACGCATGGCGTCATTTTCTCGCAGCGTGTCATGAACGCGCTGATTGCCAAAGGCCTTGTGCGCGAGGAGGCATACGACATGGTGCAGCCAATTGCGATGAAAACACTTATGGAAGGCTCGGAATTTGCTGATAACGTGAAAGCCGACCCGAAGGTGACCGGTCATCTTACGGCCGACGAGATCGAAGCGTGCTTTACGCTTGATTATTATATGAAGAATGTTGACCATCTCTTCAAGAAATGCGGATTAGAATAAACAATCAAAAGATAAGACATATATGCAAAAACTCGATGTAGTATTGGGCCTGCAGTGGGGCGACGAAGGGAAAGGGAAAATCGTTGACGTCCTGACACCGCGCTACGATGTAGTGGCACGTTTCCAGGGAGGTCCCAACGCCGGACATTCGTTGTATTTCGGCGACAAAAGTTTTGTGCTTCACACCGTGCCCTCAGGGATTTTCCGCGAGGGTACAATGAACCTTATCGGTAACGGCGTAGTTATCGATCCGGTGATTTTGTTAGAGGAGATAAAAGATATAGAAAAAATGGGAATAGACGTAGCCTCGAAACTGTATATTTCGAAGCGCGCCCATTTGATACTTCCCACCCACCTGCTGCTTGACCGTGCCTCCGAACAGGCCAAAGGCGACAAGAAAGTGGGAACTACCGGGAAAGGGATAGGTCCGGCTTACACCGACAAGATTTCGCGCAACGGCCTGCGGGTGGGCGACCTTCTGCGTCCCGATTTCAATGCGCGTTTCGATGCGCTTGTAAGAGAACACAAGTCACGGCTTAACGGTGTTGAACTTTCCGGCATTCCGAAATGGATCGGCGCGGTGATGGAACTGGTGGAAAGATTCGGAAAGAACTTCATCGACAGCGAAATCGTGATCAACCGTTGGCTCAAGGAGAACAAGACCATACTTGCCGAAGGCGCTCAGGGCTCGCTGCTTGACATAGATTTCGGCTCTTATCCTTTTGTGACATCCTCGAGCACTCTATGCGCGGGGGCTTGTACCGGCCTTGGTGTGGCTCCGACCCATATCGGAGAAGTCTACGGAATTTTTAAAGCCTACTGCACGCGTGTGGGCGCAGGGCCGTTCCCCACAGAGCTTGACGACGCCACCGGTGAAGAACTGCGGCAGGCCGGCCACGAGTTCGGCGCCACAACAGGCCGTCCACGCCGTTGCGGATGGCTTGACCTGGTGGCTTTGAAACAGACCATTATGCTCAACGGCGTCACATCCCTGATAATGATGAAGAGCGACGTGCTGGATACTTTCGACACCATTCGTGTCTGTGTGGCCTACAAGACGAAAGACGGAGAAGAAACCGACTTTTTCCCGCTCTATCCCGACCAGGACGCCATAACCCCGGTATACAAAGATTTCCCGGGCTGGAAAAAAGACATAACCGGATGTAGGACATTCGACCAACTTCCCGAAGAGTTGAAAAACTACATTCGTTTCATCGAGGACGAAACCCAGGTGCCCGTAGGCATCATTTCCGTTGGTCCCGACCGAGACAACACTATTATCCGTTAATTGAATTTCAAGACTTTAAGATAAAAGCAGGAAATACGCAATGGAGACATTAAAACACGAATGTGGAATAGCACTTATCCGACTGCTGAAACCGTTGAGCCATTACGAGGAGAAGTACGGAACGTGGGCCTACGGGCTCAGCAAGCTTCACCTGATGATGCTCAAGGAACGCAATCGCGGACAGGAGGGAGCCGGACTTGCTTGCCTGAAAATGAACGCCGAAGCCGGACAGGAATACTTCTTCCGTGAACGCGCCGAAGGGAACGAGGCTATCAGTGAGATATTCGACATCGTAAATTCCAAAATAAAACATTCGCTCGAGAAATGGCCGCTGGAGCATCCCGACTCCGAAGAAGGTGCTGAATTGAAATATATTGAAAAAAACGTACCTTTCGTAGGCGAGATTTATATGGGACATCTCCGTTACTCTACGACGGGCAGAAACGGCCTGGCTTACGTCCATCCCTTCCTGAGGCGCAACAACTGGCGCGCCCGCAACCTCTGTCTGTGCGGCAATTTCAACATGACCAATGTGGATGAGATTTTCAAGGACCTCACAAGTCTGGGGCAGCATCCGCGAAAATACAGCGATACATACATCATCCTGGAGCAGATCGGCCACCGGCTTGACCGAGAAAGCGAACGCCTGTACAGCATGGCATTCGACGACGGGAAAAAAGGAATGGATATCACACGCTTTATCGAAGACAACATGTCGATAGAGAACGTGCTGAGACAATCTGCACCGATATGGGACGGCGGATATGTGATTTCAGGCATCACGGGCAGCGGCGAATCGTTTGCTATGCGTGACCCCTGGGGTATCCGCACGGCATTCTACTACTCCGACGGCGAGAAAGTTGTGGTTGCATCTGAGCGTCCCGTGATTCAGACGGCTTTCAACGTTGACATCGATCAGGTCCACGAACTGTTGCCGGGGCAGGCCATCATCATATCGAAAAACGGAAGCATGAGGTTGAGCCGGATTCTTCCCGCGGCCGAGAAGGTGCTCCCTTGCTCGTTCGAACGAATCTATTTTTCACGCGGAACCGACGCCGATATCTACCGCGAGAGGAAGGAGCTGGGTCGCAACCTGATGCATCAGATACTCGAAGCGGTGGATAACGATTTGGAGAACACGGTTTTCTCTTTCATCCCCAATACAGCAGAGATCGCTTTCTATGGCATGACCGAAGCTATCGAGGAGTATACCGGCAAGCGGGTGCGTCGTGAAAAAGTTGCCAACAAAGACTTGAAACTGCGCACGTTTATCACAGAAGGGAAAAGCCGAAACGAACTTGTGGCCCACGTTTACGACATTACCTACGGCTCCTTGCGGCCCGGCATTGACAACCTGGTGATAATCGACGACAGCATTGTGCGTGGAACCACCTTGCGCGAGAGTATCATCAGTATTCTCGACCGGCTCCGCCCCAAGAAGATGATTCTTGTGTCGTCGTCGCCGCAAGTGAGGTATCCCGACTATTATGGAATAGATATGAGCTCGATGCACGAATTCATAGCCTTCCGCGCCGCGATGGAAATGCTGATTGAACGCGGACAATGGGATTACGTAAGCGATATCTATCAAAAATGTCTCGCCCAACGCGACAAAAAGCCCGCAGAATTGATCAACTACGTGAAGGAGATCTACGCTCCTTTCACCGCTGATGAAATTTCCCAAAAAATGGTTGAAATGCTGCGTCGGGACAACATACAATCGCCGGTTCAGATAGTGTTCCAAACCCTTGACGGGCTGCACGAGGCTTGCCCGAATCATCCGGGCGACTGGTATTTCACCGGCGATTATCCCACTCCAGGCGGAGTTTTTCGAATCAACGAAGCTTTTATAAGTTATATCGAAGAAAATTTTGGAAACAAAAAATAATATTTTTTGATGAAACAACGAAAAATGACATTGCGGCTCGACAACGGTATGTGTTTTCACGGCACTTCGTTCGGCTACGAAGGCTCTGCCGTTGGCGAGGTGGTTTTCAATACTGCCATGAGCGGTTATCCCGAAAGCCTGACGGATCCGTCGTACGCGGGCCAGATACTCGTACTTACCTATCCGCTGATCGGCAACTACGGCGTTCCGGCCTTTACGATGGAGAAAGACGGACTTGCCACCAACATGGAGAGTGAAAAAATTCATGTGAGAGGGCTTGTGGTAAGTTCCTACAGCGACAGCTACAGTCATTGGAACGCAGTCGAAAGTCTTTCGGAATGGCTGCAACGCGAAAAAATACCGGCGTTGACCGGCATCGACACCCGCCACCTCACCAAAATTCTCAGAGAGCAGGGTGTAATGAAAGGCGAGCTTATTCTGGAAGAGGAAGTTGTGGAGAGCGAAGAAGACTACGGCGATGTCAACTGGGTGGAGAAAGTGTCGTGCAAGGATGTGGTGACCTATAACAAAGGAGCCGGAAAGAAGGTGGTTTTGGTCGACTGCGGCGTGAAGCACAACATTATCCGCAACCTAACGCGTCGGGGAGTCGAGGTGATCAGAATCCCGTGGGACTTTGATTTCAACACTCTGCAGTTCGACGGTCTTTTCCTTTCAAACGGACCGGGCGACCCCGACACTTGCCAGGCGGCGGTAGACAACATCCGCACTTTCCTCAACTCGTCGCGGATACGCCCGTTGATGGGCATCTGCATGGGCAACCAGTTGTTGGCCAAAGCAGCCGGCGGCAAGGTTTACAAGCTCCCCTACGGCCACAGGAGCCACAATCAGCCCGTAAGGATGGAAGGGACCAACCGTTGTTTCATCACATCGCAAAACCACGGCTTCGCTGTAGATGCCGAATCGCTGCCTGACGGGTGGAAGCCTTATTTCACGAATATGAACGACGGCTCGAACGAAGGAATCCGCCACGTCTCGCGCCCCTGGTTTTCGGCTCAGTTCCATCCCGAGGCAGCTTCCGGACCCACCGATACGGAATTTCTCTTCGACGATTTTATTTCACTCCTCTAAACATCACCTTTCTCAATCATGAAGCAAATCAATCTGAAAAAAGTTTTAGTATTAGGTTCTGGAGCCCTCAAGATAGGAGAAGCCGGCGAATTTGACTATTCCGGTTCGCAGGCTCTCAAAGCATTGCGCGAGGAAGGGATTGAAACCGTGCTTATAAATCCGAACATCGCCACCGTTCAGACAAGCGAAGGCATCGCCGACCATATTTACTTTCTTCCAATCGAGCCTTCTTTTGTAGAAAAGATAATTAACAAGGAACGTCCCGACGGCATCCTGTTGTCGTTCGGCGGCCAGACAGCCTTGAATTGTGGCGTGGAACTGTATCGTAAAGGAGTTTTCGAGAAATATGGAGTGGAAGTGCTCGGAACGCCGGTGCAGGCCATCATCGACACCGAAGACCGCGAGCTCTTTGTGGAGAAACTCAACCAGATAGACGTCAAGACCATCAGCAGCGAGGCCTGCAGCAATATCGACGAGGCGCGCTCGGCTGCCGAACGACTCGGTTATCCCGTGATTTTGCGTGCCGCATACGCTCTTGGCGGACTCGGCTCCGGGTTCTGCGACAATGAAAAGGAACTGGTGGAGCTGGCTGAAAAGGCATTTTCATTCTCGCCTCAGGTGCTGGTTGAAAAGAGTCTGAGGGGCTGGAAAGAGATTGAATACGAGGTTGTGCGCGACCGTTACGACAACTGTATCACGGTGTGTAACATGGAAAATTTCGACCCGTTGGGCATCCACACCGGCGAAAGTATCGTCATCGCCCCGTCGCAGACGCTGACCAACTCAGAATATCACAAACTGCGCGAACTCGCCATAAAAATCATCCGTCATATCGGCATCATAGGCGAATGCAACGTGCAATACGCCTTAGACCCCAATTCGGAAGACTACCGCGTCATCGAGGTTAACGCCCGTCTGAGCCGGTCATCGGCGCTTGCATCTAAAGCCACGGGCTATCCGCTGGCTTTTGTGGCCGCCAAGTTGGGTCTTGGGTACGGCCTTTTCGAACTTACCAATTCCATTACGAAAAAGACGTCGGCGTTCTTCGAGCCGGCCCTCGACTATGTGGTCTGCAAGATGCCCCGCTGGGATCTCGGAAAATTCCGCGGCGTGGATCATCAGTTGGGCTCGTCGATGAAGTCGGTGGGCGAAGTGATGGCGATCGGGCGCACATTTGAGGAAGCGCTCCAGAAAAGCCTCCGCATGATTGGCCAGGGGATGCATGGTTTTACCGACAACAAAGACATACCCATCAACAACCGGCAAGAGCTCGAGCAGGCGTTGCAAGCCCCTACCGACAAACGTATCTTCTTCATTGCCAAAGCCATGAAGATGGGCTACAGCATTGAAAAGATTCAAGAACTGACAAAAATCGACCTTTGGTTCCTGCAACGACTCAGAAATATTTATGACACCGACCTCGAGCTGGCCAAAGTGGCGTCGTTAAACCAGCTGAGCGGAGAATTGCTTCTCAAGGCGAAGCGTCAGGGATTCTCGGATTTCCAGATTGCGCGCGCGCTCAACCTCGAGAAAGTCTTTTCGAGTATGGACAAGGCCGTCTTGACTGTGCGCGAACGTCGCAAGCAGCTCGGCATCGTGCCCCACATTAAGCAGATAGATACGCTGGCGGCGGAATATCCGGCCCAGACAAACTATCTCTACATGACCTACAACGCTACCTCCAACGACATCGAGCCGCCTCAGGACGACAAAACCATCGTCGTGCTCGGCTCGGGCGCATATCGCATCGGCTCGTCGGTTGAGTTCGACTGGTGTGTGGTGCAGGCGGTGCAGACCATCCGTCAGAACGGTTACCAGGCTGTGATGATCAACTACAACCCCGAGACAGTCTCGACCGACTACGATATGTGTGACCGCCTCTACTTCGACGAACTGACATTTGAGCGTGTTCTCGACATAATGGATGCCGAGAAACCTAAAGGCACCATCATATCGACCGGCGGCCAGATACCCAACAACCTTGCCGTGAGACTTGACGAGCAGAATGTGCCCATTCTTGGAACATGCGCGCGAAGCATTGACAACGCCGAAGACCGCGACAAATTCTCGGCAATGCTCGACCGCATCGGGGTAGACCAGCCCGAATGGAGCGCGCTGACATCGAAAGAGGATATCCAGAAATTCATCAAGAAAGTGGGCTTCCCGGTGCTTGTGCGCCCGTCTTACGTGCTTTCCGGCGCCGCCATGAACGTTTGTTCGTCGCAGGAAGAGCTTGACCACTTCCTTGAGTTGGCCGCTGCCGTCAGCAAGGAACACCCCGTGGTGGTGAGCAAATTCATGATCAACACCAAGGAGGTAGAGATGGATGCCGTTGCCGACAAGGGCGAAATCATTGCCTATGCCATCAGCGAGCACGTGGAATTTGCAGGAGTCCACTCGGGAGACGCAACCATAATGTTTCCCGCTCAGAAACTTTATGTGGAGACAGTGCGTCGAATCAAAAAGATTTCCGGACAGATTGCCCGCGAACTCAATATCTCGGGCCCCTTCAACATCCAGTTTCTGGCCCGCGACAACGAAATCAAGGTCATTGAGTGCAACCTGCGTGCGTCGCGTAGCTTCCCTTTCGTGAGCAAGGTCTTGAAAATAAACCTGATAGATATTGCCACCCGCATCATTCTCGGTCTCGATGTCCAGAAACCGCACAAATCGCTTTTCGACTTTGATTATGTCGGTGTCAAGGCCAGCCAGTTCTCGTTCAACCGCCTGCACAACACCGACCCCGTTCTCGGCGTGGATATGTCGTCCACCGGCGAAGTGGGGTGCATAGGCCAGGACGCCTCGTCGGCGCTGCTGAAAGCCATGCTCTCGGTAGGCACCAGAATCCCCCAAAAGGGAGTGTTGCTTTCGGCCGGAGACCCTAAAGACAAGGCTTCGATGCTCGAGCCGGCACGCCTCCTTTCACGCAAAGGCTACCGGATTTATGCCACCAAAGGAACAAGCGCTTTTCTTTCCACCTATCGCATACCCAACACGCAGGTGTTCATGGACGACGAGGAAGGCGAGCCCAAGGTGCTGCGTATGCTACGCGACAAAGACATCGACCTGGTGGTGAGCATACCCAAAATTGTCGACACCGACACCGTGGACAACGGCTACAAAGTGCGCCGCGCGGCTGTTGACCTCAACATCCCGTTGCTCACAAATGCGCGCCTTGCCGCAGCCTTTATCAATGCCTTCTGCTCAATCCCGATCGACGACCTCGACATCGACAGTTGGGAAGAACTTAAATAACAACCATCAACACCAAATTAATCAACAAAACGACATAATCATGACAGCACTTACTTCCACCGACTTCCATTTGCCCGGACAGAAATCGGTATATCACGGTAAAGTCAGAGACGTATATTTTCTTGAAAACGATGTTCTGGCCATGGTAGCCACCGACCGCATCTCGGCGTTCGACGTGATTCTGCCCAAAGGCATCCCCTTCAAAGGTCAGATCCTCAATATGATTGCAGCCAAATTCCTTGACCAGACCTCAGACATCGTGCCCAACTGGAAGCTCAGCACCCCCGACCCTATGGTGACCGTCGGCGTGTGTTGCAAGGGATATCCCGTAGAAATGATTGTTCGCGGCTACCTTTGCGGCTCTGCGTGGCGAGCCTATGCGGCCGGCGCACGTGAAATCTGCGGAGTGAAACTGCCCGAGGGGATGAAAGAGAACCAGGCCTTCCCCGAACCCATAATAACCCCCACCACCAAAGCAGAAATCGGAGAACACGACGAAGACATCTCGCGAGAGCAGATAATTGAGCGCGGGTTTGTTCCGGCCGACGAATATGAGCAGCTTGAGCGGTATGCGCTGCAGTTGTTTAAACGCGGACAGGAGATTGCCAACCGTCACGGCCTGATACTGGTTGACACAAAGTATGAATTTGGCAACCATAACGGCACCATCATGCTGATGGACGAAGTGCACACACCCGACTCGTCGCGTTATTTCTATCTCGACAACTACGAGGAACTCTTCCGCAAGGGATTGCCTCAGCGTCAGCTTTCAAAGGAATTTGTGCGCGAGTGGCTTATGGAGAACGGATTTCAGGGGAAAGAAGGCCAGAAGGTGCCCGAAATGACCGATGCCATAGTCAGAGAGATAAGCGACCGCTATATCGAACTATACGAACACATTACGGGCGAAAAATTCATCGGAAAAGAAACCGAATCCACTCCCGAGGAACTAAGCCGCCGCATAGAGCGCAACCTAATCTCCACCCTCTAATCCCCCGCGCCCTCTAACCCAATCCCCCATCACAGCTTATAACCCAATCCCAAAACACGAGGCTGCCTCACTCCCAAAAGTCAAGCAGCCTCGCTGCAGAAGAGCAGACTGTTTGGGCTGTCACGAACTCCGCATGCGAAAGCAGCACGAAGCGCAATTTCAACTATGTCGAGTGAGAAAGCAATGGACGATGGTCAAATCGCTTTTGTGTCATGGGATTTTAATTATAAGACAGTTGCATATTGATAGGACGCGGTCTTTTCATCAAGTATTGATAAATGATGATTCCACGTATGGATAAAGTGATTCCACAGGGTTGCGATAAGGTAAGAATCAGATTGTGAAAGTCTTTTAATTTGGGACTATAATATGCATAAATTGCACTTGGTTAAATTTGATAAAAAATATTATGATAATTGTGTTCTAAAAAACCTAATTATTTTTTTTATTACATCCGGATTTTCTTCAAATATATAATCTAAGATAATTTCTATTAGTTCTTGACGAGACTTATTTCTTTTTTCTAATTCTTCAGAGATTAATCTAAATAATTGTTTACCATCACTATCGTTATGTCTTTTATTAATACGAGCATATTCGTTAAGAATTTCTTTTAAACTTACTTGCTGAAATAAATAATCATTCAGAATTCTAAATAATTTATGATCAACCTTACTAAATAAATTTGCCCGTAAATATTTTTCAAGGCTCTTTAAAGGTAAATAGGAGAGTGGCAGATTTCGTCCAATTCCTTTCTTAGATATAAAAGAATTAACCTCTTCCGTTATATCTCCATCCAAAACAATAGAAAGACTTGTTTTCTTTGATAATAAATTATCTCTAAGGACCTCATGAGCCAATGAAATAACATTTGAATAACCACCACATGGTAATATATGAACCAATCTACCTTCCAATAAATGTTCTTTCTTAAGAACCCTTTTTATAATTTCCTTAGATAAATCGTCTTCGACCATAATTACCCTGTCATAACCATCATGCTCATATAGAATACGTGTCGCATACGCAGGAAAACAAGGGTTTAATATCTCCAATGTATTATCCGAATATCGCTCAATAAAATATATATTAGAGGGACAAATAGCTGATATTAATTCTATTGAATGTGTCGAAAAATAAATTGCATAATTATATTCATCTGCAATTTTTCGTAAAAAATTCATTAATCTCCTTAAAGCTGCAGGATGTAAAGCGAGTTCAATTTCATCTAATAATATCAAGCTTGTAATTTCTCTGTCAATTCGCGAAGTATTTTTCCTATTTATAGAATCTAAAATACTTATAAGTAAATTTTCTCCTGTTGACATGTGAAATTGATTCACACGTATATTATTTTTTTCATAGAAAAAAATGTCACCATTAAAAATTGATTTTTTTCTAGTTAAAACAAATAGTTTATCATAGAAGGTACTGTCTCCATGTAAGATTTGCCCTAAATTCTCTTTAATAAATGGAGGTGCTTCTTGTAAAAATGCCGATTTAATTTTTTCAAGTTTTTTTAACTTATCAAAGGAGGTGTTTCTAAAACGATTACCAAAGATAAGACTCCCTTCGTAAAATCCATTTAACTTGAAATCTCCAGAAAATTTTCTTTTCCAACGCCCATTCTCTTTAAAATAAGAGCATGTTCCGGTTGAAATCTCAAAATCTATTCTTGCATCTTCAACAGTTTTACCGATATATTCATTCATTTGCATATTAAAGAAACTACTTGAAGCACAAGTGACAATTGTGCTTTTCCCCGAACCATTCTCACCTGTAATTGCGTATAATCCCTTTTCTAAGTTCATATTAAATTCAATATCATTAATATGCTTGATATTATGTATTTTTATTTTTAAATTCATAATAATTTCAAATTAAGCTTTTTATAGGCATACAAATTTACAAAAACATTTTCATATTATTAAATTTCATGAGTGTCCACTAAAAATGGTCTCTCTAAAAACTAAATAAATTCGGTTCTCTTGAACTAGAGAGAACATTGACATTTTTGAAATTCGATTTGTCGAAAAGGTTGCGAAGATGCGTCTTATCGGTCAAAGAGATTCCGAATATCTGCAGGACATCATAGATGCTCCTCTCCAATTTCATGTCGTGCTGAACTATAGCTACAAGACAGTAAGTTATTATGGCACAACAGATTTGGATGCGGACTGCATTCTCGGATGTCCCCCAGAACCTCATAATCCTCAGGTGCTGTTTTACCCATTTGAAGAACAGTTCGACACTCCATCTGTTGCGGTAAAACTCGGATATCA
>JAFLTX010000028.1 GCA_022509145.1 Muribaculaceae bacterium
TAGCTCAGTTGGTAGAGCATCAGCTTCCCAAGCTGAGGGTCGCGAGTTCGAGCCTCGTTTGCCGCTCCCATTCAATCAAGCAGTGCTTCCCCAAGCACTGCTTTTTCATTCCCCATCTTCACCCGTTTTAGATATCGGATTTTAAAGAAAGAAGGCAACTAGAAATAAAGAAGGTGGCGACACCCTTCGTACCGCAACGTCTAAGCCTTGCTGAGGTATCGCTCTCTATAGGTTTATTATTGATGAAGAATTGGAAATCTTTCCGTACCCGCAGTAGGAGATGGTAAAGACACCGATCCCACCGAGGTTAATAGCGGCCAAACAAAGGGTGCAACCGCGCCAGCGGGAAACTCCTCACCGACTTCCGAGGGCTAAGATAGTGAAAAAGATACAGACTTCAAAATAAAAGGAATGGCTTATAAGGCTTATAAGGTGACCTTCAATAATTACTTCTAGAGTTTTAAAAAGAAAAGAGGGCGTATCCCAACGTGCTACGCACTCAATTAATAGCCATCTACTCTTACAGCTGTAACCGATGGGGCAACCCTCTTAGATTGTATCAATAAACACTATAGCTAATTTCAGCAATTAATGAAACCCAACCTTTAGCTAAAATTTTAAGGATTAAGAAACAATAATTATACTTTAAGGATTTAAAAAATAAGCAGATGGGATTTCCCCTGTCATAATTTTAATGATGGAATCATTTTTTATGAAATATGATACAGGGAACTCCTCTGTAATATTATAAAATTCATTTTCAGAAATTTCTATAATCTCAAAAGTAGGATTGAAGAAATCCATAAACTTCTCTTTCGCTTCAGGATTTTTTTTAGTAATTCCTACTATTTTGTCTACATATTTTTTATTATTGTATTGAAGGAGATTTCCAAATGAGTTGATACAATGGGGACAATCATAAGAAAATAAATAGATTAAATATGTAGAATCAGAGGAAACCTCTAAATATTTTCTAAGAATGTTATCATTAAAGGCTATTTTCTTGTCAATTTTATTCCTATTTTTTAATGTTGAATTATTACTTGAAACTCCGCACATGTATATTGCTATAGAAACAATCACAATGGTAGATATATAAAGCGGGATGGGCACTTTTGTAACTTGAGTCGTGGTTTTATTAATCTTATAAATATAAATTGACCCAACTATTAGAAAAGCATTCCTAATATATAAAAAGACAGGGGAAGAATTTAAAAATTTTACTTTGCCAAAACATCCGCAATCATGGATACCTAAAAAAATTAAACCAAACGTAAAAACTATCACAAAGAAAAGAATAAGACCAGTAGTTATTAGAGATGTAATTTTCAAATAAATGCCAAAAATTAACATGATTCCTAAAGTCAATTCAGAAACTATGATAATTGTTGCTATTATTTCCGGATATAGAGTTATATAATTGTTGATAATAGCATTGAAATAATCAAAACTGGCTGCTTTAGATAATCCCGAGATTATTAAAATAATCCCTATAATGAAAGCTATTATAAGAGAATATTTCTGACCCTTCATAATTGAAATAAATGGGGGAATCCCAGAATTAAAATTTTGGCATTCCCCTATAAATACATGTGTTTACAACATTAATCAATTACATGAATAATAGTAATAACCGTCTGATAAGTCGGCCATCATCCGTGCAAGCTCTGTGCATGTCGACACACCATAGCTAGAGGGTTGTGCCTCCATTGTTCCTTCAATTTTACCCGTATAAGGATCTTTTCTCTTACATGTGCAAGATCCGGGTTCATCATCACTGCAGGCAGATAATGCAAAGCTTGCTGCCATCACAAGCAAAGTCGAATACAAAAAAATTTTTTTCATGATTAAATCAGTTTTTTGTTAGTTATTCCTGTTGTCCTCATAAAAATAATTAAGGCACAAAAAAAGCGCGGACAAACTCTTTTTATCTGTATCTGAGGTCTTCGACTACCTACCATCCAAATAAATGAGTAAAGCCCACGCCTATGGCGCGAGCATTTTCGCTTTACTCCTGGATGGTTTGAAATTGTCGAAGTTTCAGATACCAGATTTAGCAAAAACGCTTTTTCCTATTCTATGGTGCTTAACAATAAGTTATTTTCTTATTCCATCGGCAAATTTTTATTGGTTTATCTGTGACAAAATTAATAAAATAATATATTTTAACAAAAAATTAAAATAAGAACCTCACTGAATGGGACTGTTCTGATTTCATGGATGGGGAAGGCAGGCGCTTAATATGTATAAAATTTTTACATATTTTTGGAACGTGTAAAGAAAGTATTTTTCTTTACCGGTAAGCGTTGGGACTATAAGACTGCCGCTATTTTTCTGATCTCGGCAAGTCGTGACATGAAAGACTCGTTGGAACGAGCTTTTTGAAGATTATAGTCATTTTGCAGATTGATCCAAAACTTTGCCGATATTCCCAAAGCAGCCTCCAACAGCAACGCCATTTCAGTGTTTATTCCTCTTTTCCCTTTTATTATCTCATTAAGCAAAGAGGGTTTCACACCAATTTTTTCTGAGAATTTTGCCTGCGAGATATTTCTACTTGCGAGCTCCTCCAGAAGCAATTCTCCGGGATGGGTCGGCACGAAAGGAGAATGATTGTTAGCTATCATGTTTTGTTCAATTCCGGAAATCTTTACCATATCAGTCATAATGGTTTGAAAGTTCAACAATATTGCAAATAGTTACAACAGGCTCTTCTAATAATATTTTAGCTTTATTTTCCGAACATTGCATCATCTCCGAATTCTCTGCAGATGTATAGACACACAGAACTGCAGGCTTCGGCATCGGCGAGGGCGTGGTGGTGGTCGGTGAGGTCGTAGCCGCAGGCGGCGGAGACGGTGTGGAGCTGATGGTTCGGGAGCTTGAGCATTCTTCTTGAAGCAGCCAGGGTGCAGTAGAATTGATAACCCGGATATTCCATGCCGAATTCCTCAAACACGGCTTTGAGGCAGCCTTCGTCGAACGGTTTGTTGTGGGCCACGAGCGGGAGCCCTTCGAGTTTGTGGGCCACTTGCGCCCATACTTCCGGGAAGGATGGCTCGAAGTCGGTGTCGATACGGGTTAGGCCGTGAATCTCCGTGGTCCACTCGGTGTAGTAGTTGGGTCGCGGGCGGATGAGGCTGTAGAAACGGTCGACGATTTCTCCGTCTCTCACTATTACAATCCCTACGCTGCAAACGCTTGAGCGCCTGCCGTTGGCTGTTTCGAAATCTATGGCTGCAAAGTCTTTCATTTTCTTTCCAATTTATACATTTGGTGCAGGTCGGATGCCCATCCCCGCATTGTCTCTCTCAGCGATTCGGGCCGTAGCACCTCTATCATAGAGCCGAACGAGAGGAGTTTCATCACAAGATCGTAAGTGGGGGCAACGTAGAGCTGGAAGTCGGAATATTCCCCGGTGTCTTCTATCAGTTCCTGAGAGAAATGGAGGGGAAGACTGGCCATATAATGACGGTGGACGTCGTAAGCCCTGATCACGATTCTTTCGGGCTCCTCGCCGGTCACCACCCCGTAATAAGGTGCAAAATATTCCTCGGCGTCAAAGTCTTCCGGGAGATCGAAATGCTCGTTGCAAGGAGCAACGTCGAGGATTCTGTCGAGGCAATAGAGGCGCATGGAATTGCGGTTGTTTCTGGCCAGCACATACCAACGGTTTTCAAAGAGTTTCACGCAATAGGGGTCAACGGTGTATGTGAAGCTCTCGCGGTCGAACTGCCGGTAAGTGATCTCGATGCGGGTGTTGGTCTTGAGCGCGTCGATAATGCTTTTGAGATGCTCGTTGCCCGATGGTATGCTGGTTACCAAAATCCTGTTGCTCACAGAGATGTTGCTGTTGATAAGATTACCGGTGGCGATGGTGTCGAGCATCCATTTGTTCACCTTGTTTTCCTCGATGATCTCAGGGTTCTCTATGAAATATTTATAACCGCCCGGGCGCTTGCAGGAGATGACGACCCCGAACTGACTGTAGATATCTTCGCGCCAGCGTGTGAAGGTGGAGCGGTTGATCTTGTCGTCAGGTCTCAGGCCCATATCGGCTCGCCATCTTGCCGACAGCTCGCTGAGCGACAGCTGTTTGGCGCGATAGATGGTGTCGATTACCCAGATATATTTCTCCGTTTGCGTCATCAGAACCAGAATTTGATTGCAAAGATAACAATAAGTTGTGTCATTTGATGAAACATGTTGAAAAATTTTATTGAATGTTGGCCATAACTCAATTTAAAATTTGCCGGAAATGAATAGGTTAGTTATATTTGCACCTGACTTACGAAAATTTCAGTCTCGCAGCAAGATTTTATTCTCATCGGCAATCAACACGCGTCTGATTTGAAAAATAAATTCAATACAAAATTAGGAGTGATAGCGGCCACCGTAGGGTCGGCCGTCGGCTTGGGAAACATCTGGAGGTTTCCCTATGAGGCAGGTGTGCACGGCGGGGGCGCTTTCCTTATCGTCAACATCATTTTTGTATTGCTGCTGGGAATCCCGGTGATATGCGCCGAATTTCTGATCGGGCGCCACTCGGGGGCCGACGTCTGCAACGCTTTCTCGCGCTTCAAGAGGGGTCGCAGCTGGCGGTTTATCGGCTGGATGGGCCTTTGCGCCTCCATCCTTATTTTGGGATTTTACTCCGTGGTGGCGGGATGGACCGTCTATTACATTATCCAATCCATACAGGGATTCGAGCACGTGCATAACGCCGACGACCTTCACAACATGTTTGTGCAGTTCTCTTCCAACGGGTGGATGCCTCTGCTCTGGACCGTGGTTTTCCTGGCCATAAACTTTCTGGTGCTCATCCGCGGCGTGGAGAAGGGAATCGAGAAAATGAGCAACATACTGCTGCCGGCGCTTTTCGTGATCCTCATCGCTTTCACGGTCAATTCGCTGCTCCTCCCCGAGGCCGGGAGCGGGCTGGAGTTTCTGTTCAAGCCTGATTTTTCGGCAATCACGCCTTCAGTGCTTCTCGGGGCCCTTGGCCAGGCGTTCTTCTCGTTGAGCCTCGGCCTCGGATGCCTTATCACCTATGCGAGCTATTTCAAACCCGAGACACCTCTTGTGAAAACCGCCTCGATATCGGCGCTTCTCGACACCATGGTGGCTATCCTTGCCGGGATGATCATCTTCCCGGCCGTGTTTACTTTCGGACAAGAACCGGCCGCGGGCCCTCAGCTGGTTTTTGAAGTGCTGCCGTCAATCTTTATGAACATGCCGGGAGGGATGATATGGTCGATTCTCTTCTTCGTGCTTCTCTTTGTGGCCTCGCTTACGTCGACCATCTCGCTGTTTGAGACGGCTACCGCATTCCTGATAGGGAGAGGGATAAAGAGGTTCAAGGCCGTATGCATCACCATGGCGGTTGTGCTGTGCCTCGGCGTGGTCTGCAGCCTGTCGTTCGGACCGCTTGCCGACGCCACCATTTTCGGCTTCAACTTCTTCGATTTCTCAGATTATGTAAGCTCCAACATCCTGCTTCCTCTCGGCGGCATGTGCAGCTCCATATTCGTAGGCTGGATAGTGGAGCGGAAGGTGGTAAACGCCGAGCTGCTGGGAACCTCCACCTCGACATTCAAACTCGCCGTGGTAAAGGCCATAATATTCAGCCTGCGCTACATCGCTCCTACGGGGATCGGCCTGGTGTTCGTCTTCGGCCTGTTGTAAATCAAAAGCTATACTTGCTCTCCAGTCAATGATGGCCGGAGGAGAGATGGAAGAGTGTGCCGGTGGGGCATACGAATCGGCAATACGGTCTCTGCACGACGAGCGACAAAAGCAGAAATACCCCCGCTATCATCAGCACGGCCCACGAGGCATCGTTGAAGAAGAAGGCAGCAAACGGCTCGTAGCCCATCCAGTCGAACCATAATCCGGTCCAAAGGAGCCACATCAGCCCGAACCAAAGCACCTGCCTGAAGACTTTGAGCCACTTCCCTACCCTCTGGGAAATCCTGAGTTTCCAGGGGATGCATTTCCCGAGGAGCTCCTGCAACGAGCCATAGGGGCAGATCCAGTTGCAATAATGATTCACCTTCCCGAACATCGGATAGATGAAAGCGACAACCAGCATTAGTGCCACAGGAATCAGAATTACGCGCCAAAGGCCGTTGGTCAGCGCCGAAACCATTATGGAGTAAGAGAGGAAAGCGCCGCCCCAGAGACCGAGAACAGCCACGTTAAGAAGCAGTTGCACCGTGCGGTACGCTTTGCTCCTGTACCAGAGAGGAATAAGCGCTCCGCAAAGAATTATCACAATCGTGGCAATCCATTTGGCATCGATCGGTTGCGATTCTTTCTTCTCCACCGCGGGGATGTTCTCCTCGGCCAAAGCATACACCACGCCGGCCTTGACAGTGTTGATTACGGCGTTGGATGTGAAAGTGGCACCGCTCACGGCGTCAACCTTGAGCTCGGCCGCCTCCGGGAGGGTCAAACCCTCGAATCTGTCGAGAATGTCGCTGTTGGTCACGGCTCCGAAAAACTCCGGCGTCTCCTTGTTGGGAAGCGGCGTAACCTTCTCGATCACACCGTCTTTAATCCGGATCTCCATGGGAGTGGGGCCCACGTAGCCGATGATATCTTTTGCAATGTCGGTGGTGTTGACCACAACCGCGCCGTCGTCGGTAACGACCACGGTGGGTTGCTCTTCGGAATCACTTTTCTGGGAGAGGTCGATCCCGATGATTTTATGAAACTGCGTGATGGGGATGATGAGCATCAGCAGCAGGAAGATGGCGAAACAGACGTATTGATTGATATTGAAGCGAAGGAATGAGACTTTCATGCGTGATTATTGTTTTTCACTGCAAAATTAGAAAAAAACCGCGAAAGAAGGCTCCTGAAAATTTGATCTCACGCCCAGCGGAAGGCGTCGGGCGGTGTGGCGAGCTCGAAATGGTATTTGGCTATACCGAGGTCGATGCGCGTGTATCCGATTATCGAGAAACCCTTGTCGGCTTTCACAGTAGCGGGTTCCCCGGGTTGCGCTGGAGCGATGTATTCGAAATGGAACTTCTGCTGGTTTACGGCCGTAGGCGCCAGCAAAGCCGCATCTACGCCGGCGGCAAACCAGTCGGGAGTCTCGGCGGTCACGTTGCTGACCTGCTGAGGCGTCTTGCTCTTGCTGGCCACACCTTGCGTTTCGCCATATCCAATGGAGATGTAGCAGCTAATCTTCTCGCCGGGAGCAAGCACATAGGTGTTGGGCACCTTCTTGTAGCTCAATCCGGCCCAGCAGGTGTTGAGACCGAGGGCCTGCGCGTAGAGCACCAAGGCCTCGCCGTAATACCCTACCCTCTCGTCGAAGGTTTCGTCTTTGACGCCCGCTATCACCACGTAATTGCTTACGCCCGAGAACTTACCATAGGCAAAGATGCCGGAAAACCCTTTCGGTTCATCGGTGATGAGCTGCATATGGAGGCGCCCCTCGCGGTTCAGCTCTTCAATTTTTTCACGCAGTTTGCTGACCACATCCTCGCCCAGAGGTTGCTCCTTATAATTTCTCACACTGTGGCGCGCCTTTATCGCGGCCAAAAGATCATCTTTAGTAACCATATCAAACATATCTAAGTATTAAGATGCAGCAAAATTGAAATCGCTTGCAAATATAAAACGGAGAAACGGAACGTCAGGTTCATAAAAATTTAGTAATTTTGCTTTTGATGAGTACAGCACAGCGTAGAAAAGGAGACGAAGAAGGTCCCTGGATAAGGAATCTGGTATTGATAATCGTGTTTGCGGTGGGATTGGCGATACTGACCGGTTCCGATATGAGCACGGGCCGAGCCATCCTTACAATGCTGATCATCGACGTGGTCCTTGGCATTCTGTGGACGGCCTTATCCCCGTCAGGGCGGAAAGGCTCGAGACCTGTTTTAGCCGAAACTTCCGCAGCACATGAAGAATCCGGCGCAGCGCCGGAAACTGACCGGGAGACAGCAACCATTCCATCACCGGGCCCGATACTTTACTCCAAAAAGTATTTCGACATCTGCTCGTCGCAGGCCCGGTCCATAATCCGCTATCTGAATTCGCTGCAGAATGACGAGGAGTTCATCGAATTCATCAACTCCATCAAAGGGATAGAGTTTATGGACAAGATGGACATTTTCAAGCCTTACAATCTCCGCCTCGCCATCTTCCTGCTTAAGGACCTTACCACCATCTACGTGAACCTCACCGGCGAAATCGACGCCGACAGGAAAGATATCCTCTGCCTGGCGTTGGTGCTGATGGGAATCTTGAAATCAGACACTCCGATAACCTACGAGATGGTGGAGAACGGCTATTTCGACACATTCCTCCCCAGCGTGGAGGCGATGCTGCTGAGCATCAACCAATTTGAAGACGAAAGCCGCAACGGTCCTTACGATTTCTTCCTCACCCGCTTCTTCAATGAGTTTGACAAGGAGCGCGCCGAGTCTTACAACGTGCTTCTCTATCGGTTTGCCACTCTTGTGGCGAAGGCCGACGGTACCATCACCGAGAAAGAGGCCTCCTACCTCGCAGGGCTGATGGGAAGCAAGGAAAGTGATCGGAAGTCGCAGAACGAGAAAGGAGCGCAGGAGGTGAGCTCTACCAAAGACCTCTCGCAACTCGTCGGGCTGCAGGGAGTGAAACAGGAAGTCAAGAAGCTCATCGATTTCATCAAGGTGCAGAAGCTCCGCGAGGCCCAAGGGCTCAAGACTCCGTCGATTTCCTACCATTGCGTGTTTACCGGTAACCCCGGAACCGGGAAGACGACGGTGGCCCGTATTATCGCGTCGTTCTACAAAGATTTGGGTATCCTGAAGAAAGGCCATCTCGTGGAGACCGACCGCTCCGGGCTGGTGGCCGAATACGTGGGGCAGACCGCGGTGAAGACCAACAAGATAATCGACTCCGCGCTCGACGGTATCCTCTTCATCGACGAGGCCTACTCGCTCGTGGCCGGCGAAGGGAACGATTTTGGACTCGAGGCTATAGCCACCCTGCTGAAGCGTATGGAAGACGACCGCGACCGGCTCGTTGTGATCCTGGCAGGCTACAGCAACGAGATGCAGACCTTTATCGACGCCAACCCGGGCCTGCAGTCCCGCTTCAACCGATTTATCCATTTTGAAGATTATTCCGCCGATGAACTGATGGAGATTTTTATGGGGAACCTCAACCGTAACGAGTATGAAGCGACGGAAGAGGCCGTAAAGACACTGCGCAGCGAGCTGGAGCAGGCCGTGGCCCATAAAGACAAGAACTTCGGCAATGCCAGGTTTGTGAGAAATCTGTTTGAGAAGAGTATCGAGAATCAGGCCTCGCGCATTGCCTACGATCCGGAAATAACACGCGAGATCCTTCAGACCATCACCGAGGCCGACATCCCCACCGGTCGACAGTAAGCATCAACTCAAAACGAGTTATCTTCACAGGCAAAAGGGAAGGACCGAAACGTAGTAACCAGATAAAGGAAAGGACCGAAACGCAGAAACCAGATAAAGGAAAGGACCGAAACGCAGAAACCAGATAAAAGGAAGGACCGAAACGTAAAAACGTTCGGTCCTTTGATATTGTTGAGGTCTTAATCTCTGAGGCTGATTAGCGATATACCTGCTTTGAAGTCTTGTCGCCTTTCTTCACGATAACAATCTGGCCCTTTTCGGGGTTGAGCAGACGCACGCCCTGGAGGTTGTAGTAAACGGGAGCTTCGTCGCTGCCGTCGATTACAACTTCGTCAACAGCTGCGTCGTATCCCTCCGGAAGAACGATGCTGCCGGTGTAATCGCCAATGTCCTGTGTCCACCAATTTGAAGTAGTCGGAGCTTTGGCAAGGGCATAAACCGGGTTGCGGAGCGTGATGGTTCTCAACAGGCGGCTGAGAGAAGAAGTTCTGAGGTCTTCGCTGTCAAGGAAGTTGATGATGTCGTCAAACGAATCGCCTGTGAAATAATACTGTCCTTCCAGATTGTATACATAGAGACGTTCGTAAGATTCCTCGCCTTCGGATCTCCAAGCCACTGTGATGGCATAAACGAGCGGCTGCACTACGATACATTTGGCGTTGGTGATGTCGAAGATGATGTAACCGGGTTCGGTGCCGACGTTGCGCGGGAGCATGTCTTCGCCATTGTCGTCCTGCTCGATTTCTCCATAAGGAGTTTCAGGTCCGTAAGGATCGTAGAGGAGGAACATTGTGGGTCTTGCCTTGTTCACGTAGAGAGGCACGTCATAAGCCGGAGGAGTCACGCCGCCTTCCCAGAGCACGGGGAACCATGCATCCTTGAACTTGGCGGTACCGATGTTATCCCATTCGGCATCATTGTAAACGAACTCTTCCATCTTGTTACCGGTAATCCAGTAGTTTTGAAGATAGAAACCCTTAGCCTGAACGCCGTTAATTATGTCGAGTCCTGTGGCTATACAGAACACGTCGAGAAGCTCCTCGTCAGTATACTCGTGTGCCGACCATATATCCTGGTCAACGTCTCCTGACTGGAGGGTGCCGGTTTCTGTCAAAGAGAAATAGAAGGAAGTCTTTTCGTTTTTGAAAATATGGTAATTGGGCTTACCCTCGTTATCCACTTCATTATATACGGAATAATTCCAGAACCAGGTTTCATATTCCACATTCTCGCCGTTCTCTTCCTCCACATCCTTTTCAAGGAGCTGGTTGGGAATGTAGAGACGTTTCTTTTCGGGGTCGTAAGTTGCGTTGAGAGTCCAATACGGAGTTAAGCCGGAGACGAGCATCCCGTTGGTCACGTCGGGATTCTTCTCGATGAAGAGGAAGCCTGCCGAAGGCCAAGCCTCACCCAGTAGGCTGCTCTGAGAGTTCCACTTGTAGATACCTACGAAGTCGTCGATGGTCTGGTCTTCTCTTGCCACGTCTTTTCGCACGCCCTGGCGAACGAATTCATTTGCCTGCACTCTGCCTTCCACGATTTCTGAAGTGGGGAGAGTCGGGGCCACGCTGCGCTTCACTATCTGGCCGCTGACAGCAGCCACGGCGGAAACACTCATACCGAGTGTGATGGCCGATGCTAAAATTATTTTTTTCATATTCTTGGTTGTTATGTGTTGGGGACGCGGGCCGCCATGTGAGCCGCATCGCAGATTGATATGTTAACGATAGATTTGCTTTGAAGCGGTGTTACCCTTCTTCACGATTACGATTTTACCCTTTTCAGGATTAGCAACGCGTACGCCCTGGAGGTTGTAGTATTCCACTTCACCCTCTGCGTCTTCTACGAGCACTTCATTCACGGCTGCGTTATAGCCTTCGGGGAGATATACGTAACCCTGAGTGGTAGTTGTCACTGTGCTGAACTGCAGATATGAGCTGATGTCGGCGCTTGTGGAAACGTAGGGATTGTAGAATGTAACGCGAAGGGTGTTGGAGTTGAAGCTTGAGAGGTAGAGGCCGTTGGCGTCTACAGTGTTCATGATGTCCTCCTTGTCTTCGTCGTTTACATAATACTGTACGCCTTCATAGTTGGCGGGATAGTATCCGAGCAGATTCTCGTTGGCAATCGTTCTTTCCTCGGGCATTGTCAGGGCGTAAACGAACGGGCGAACCACAACGCACTGACGGTTTTCAATGTTGAAGATGATGTGGCCGGGAGTCGGAAGCACGTTGATGGGTTCAACGACACCAGGCCCCCATGGCAACTCTGCATCGCTGTAGGGAGTGCCTTCTCCGTAGGGATCCATGATGCAGAATGTGTAGGGTTCTTCCTTATTTCTGTAGATTTCGCGATCGTAAGATTCTACATAACCGTCTACCCAATACTGGCTGAACCAAGCATCCTTGAATTCTTCAACACCAACATATTCCCATTCGTCGGCAACGAATTCGTAAGGTCTGAGCGGTTTTGCTGAGATGTTGAGCTCGGCCCAAGCATAAGAGCGGGCGTTGTTGGGATTGGCTGAAGTGTCTTCATCAGGCATGATGAGGGCGGCGATGCAGCAGAGATTTTCGAGTTCAGCGTCGGTGTATGAATAATCATCCCATTTTACGGGGTCGAGGTTACCTGCTGTGAGCATACCATCTTCACGCATGGTGAAGTAGAACGGATGTTCCGGAGAAGCCTGGGTAGTGACGTGCACTTTGGTGCCGTTGCGTTCGCCGTTCACAACGGTGTAGTTGTAGAACCAAAGTTCCATATTGCGATCGGGGTGCACTACTACAAACTGGTTCTTAATAACCAGATGACCGGTAGCTGCATCGAAAGTACCCTTGAGGTCGCCATACACACAGAAATTCTTGATGATGAACTGGTCGGGATTCTCTTCATCAATAGAGATGTTCATAGCGCCCTTTTCGGGGTGACCGCCCTGGCCGTCCAGGAGGTCGTAACCGCTCCATGTATAGGAACCTACAAACTTTTCGGGAGTCATCTGGTCAGCCGGAACAGCGGGCTCAACTCTTGCTCTCACTCTGTGAAGGCCGTCTTTCACGGGCTGTCCTTCAGGAACGAAAACGGGCAGCGGGGCTGCAGCGTTGGCTGCGAAAGCACCGGCCAAAATTAGGCTTAATGTGTAAATTAATTTTTTCATCCTGCAAATATTTTAGATTTTTATAATTTTTAAAAGGTTATTTCAAGTATTGGATGCAAAGGGCCGGATCGGCCATTGCTTCGGAGCTGCCGATGGGAAGCTCCATAAACTCCGTGACTTTAGCGTCGGGAATCACATCCTCAAGCAATTCTTCGCGGGAAGGAACCTTCTCGAGCGCAGCATACTGCTCAAAGGTGAATGATGTGAAGACGGAATTGGCGCCTATCCCCTGCCTGTTGAGATACCAGCCGTCTTCAAGGGCCACCGGGGCCGAGGAAGCCGATATGTCGGTAGGGTCAGGATAATATAGGAGCGTTCCGTCGGGATTGAGCGTGATTGCCACGTTGTCGGCATAAGGGCCCGACATCTTGAACACCGTGGCCTTCGGGAGAGCGTGGACCACATTCGGACCCACGATCTTATCCTTTACCAGGCCGGCGCCGGAGAATGCGGCGTCTCTCTTGCTGCCGCAAGCAGCAAGAGAGAGCGTCAATAGGGTCAATAACGATACCGATAAAAGGTTTCGGTTCATTCTTTATTATCTGTTGATTTTCAGAGTCTTGCTTTCACCCTTGGCATCGGTTACAACCACGATGTAAACGCCGCGGTTGAGTTCGGCCAGGTTGAGCTCTGCATTCACACTGCCTGCAAGCGGTGTGGTGCTTACGAGGCTGCCGCCGAGATCGAATACTCTTACCGTCTCGAGACCGGCGCCCGAAGCCATGCGGAGGTTGCCGCCGTAGTAAGCTGCCTCAAGGGCACCTGCTTCAGCAACTCCTTCAACACCTGACGACGACGAGAAGTAGAGGTCGCCGAGCTTAACGCGAGATGACGAGAGCACGTAATAGAGCACCAGGTGGTAGATCTGTCCCGGGTTGGCCTCGCGGAAGTTCATCGCCATGGTCTTGGTGGCAACTTCGTCCTGGTTGAGATAAACGAGGTTATCGAAAGCCTGCTCGTAGGCCACGCTTACATCTTTACCGGTGGTGGGATCATAGGTATAAACCACAGCAGTCACGGGCGATGCGATGAAGCCGTAGTTGGCTTTGAGGCGTGCCGAGATCACGATGTTGCCGAAATAGTTCATGCCGTAGATTGTGCCTACGCCGGCAAGAGTCTCTTCTTCTGCGTAATTGTTGATTGTAACCTCTTCCGCTACCATGCGGGCGGTGGTGGATGTGCGCGACATGGTCACGGTTCCGAGGTTGCCGTAGTCGGCGTCGCCATAGTAACCGGGAGCGTTGGCACCGTTGTTCAAAGCGTTGAAGTCATAAGCCTTGAAGGTGTAGTCAACGGGCTGGGCAGTCGTGGGAGACTTACCGCCGGAAATCGGGCTGCCGAAGGTGTAGATCATCTTCTTGGTGAGAGTCTCGCCGGGACCTACGGTTACCAGCTGGCTGTCGCCTTCGAAGCTGAGAGCGCCCTGATAGAAGAGCGCGGGAACCACACTCTGGGTGAGCTCGACGTCGGTGGGATTGACGAAAGTGAATTCCACTTCAAACGGGTTTCTCATATAAAGAGGAGTAAGAAGCTTGGCCGACTTAATCGAGAAACGATTGACTTTCATATTCTCTACGGTAAACTTCGTGCCGTCTTTCGTAACGTAGAAGTAGAGATACTGTCCGTTCCCTGCAATGAAATCTTTCCATTCTTCATTCCCTTGTTCGTGCCATACCAGAGTGACCTTATATTTGCCGTTGGGGAGGTTGGCGTCCATACGGGTCTGGAGTCTCATCGGGTTGTCGATGTAGCTGCCGGGGCCCATGGTCATATACTCATTCATTTCCGGCAATGAAAGCCAGGAACCGTTCTCCATGAAGGAGTATTGGGTCATCGGAGTGTAGGTCTTCGCGCCGGTTGCTTCATTTTCCATGCAGATGCCGATTGTGGGCAAGATGGCCACCATCGAGTTGTTGCAAAGGTTGCCTGGGAAAGCCTGGGTGAAGGTCATCGTGAGCAGCACGCTGGTGTTGGAGGCATTGACTGTTCCGAGCATCGTCATCTGCGGAACGGCGGTGTAAGTGGGAGTTCCTTCCGACTTCTGGATGCCTACGATCATACCTTGCGAGAAGTTGAAGCCGCCGTAAGCCGAGCCGCCTGTGCCTTGGTCTTCGGGGTTGAGGGCATCGAGGGAGTAGTAGCCGTCGCACTGGCCGCCCCAGCCCCAGTTGATGTGGAAGAAGCCGTTGCCGTCATAGCCGTCGGCCACGAATGCGTGGGCGTCGTTGCTAAGGGTGTGGCCGCTGTAGATTACGGGGCGACCGTTTGTGAGCTCGGTGTAAAGGATCTGAGCCCATTCGGTGGCGCTGTAGCCGTAACGCTGGAGAGCCTTGATGTTGGAGTCGTAGCCGAAATTCTGGATAAGAGCCACGCCGGAGCGTTCTACCTGTGTGCCGGAGCCGTAAGGCGAGTAAGCCATCTGCACGGAATAGCCGCAAGCCTGCATGAGATAAGCAACTGCGTCTGCCTGCTCATCGGTGTAGGGCATAGCCTCATAATTGTCGATCATCTGATCCCAGCTGAAGGGTTTCTCCTCAAGGTTGAGCTTCAGAGTTTCAGCGTACTCGGTGTTGTTGATTTTGATTTCGTATGAATAGTTTAGTTCACCGTGTCCCACTTCGGGATACTGCCAGAAGTTCATCACCTGTGCCATAGCTGTAGCCACACAGCCCGTCGGCCACTTGTGGGGGGTCAGCAGGTCATAGGGATTGTCCTGGTTCCAACGGGTCTTTACGAGCGGAGCGATATACTTCCAATCGGTTGGATAGTTGTAGGTTACGTTGTTCTGCTTAGGCTGGATTGAATTGGCCTCGGCATATTCGATTTGAGCTGCATATTCATCGAGCCAATACTTCAGCGGAGCTGGTATATTGGCGGGGTCGAAAGCGCCCTCGTCGGTATAACCGAGCACCGGATTGGCGAGATTGCTGGCCGAAACCAAAAGAATGCCGCCGTTGTCAGCTTGATTGAAGACATAGACTGCAGCCTCACCTTTGGAGCCGCGTGCGGTGTAGCTGAGCACGGGTTGGGACTGCTTCGTTCCTATGATCCTCTGCACTCCCTTGTTGCCGCGGGCACGCTGGAGGGCCGCTTCGGGAGTAAGGGTCTCTGCACTCGCACCAAGCGTAAGCAGAGCGCCGAATACTAAAAGAATTGATTTTTTCAACATATCTTAAGATACTTAGAGTTTTTCTTTGGTTAGGTTAATCACTACGCCCCTTTCGCATGGAGCCTTATCACAAGCAAAGTTATAAATTAATTTCTAATTATGCAATTTTTTTTAATAAATTCACCTCAATTTCGGGCGTGATTTCAAAGGACTCAACGAAGAAGACCGCGCCGCCCATGAGAGCGACGCGGCCTTGAAAAATTGCAACGCGGTTATCTATATTTTGCTAATTGTCTATACGGTCAAGCGATTAATGGTCGAGTCTGTTCCAAATACGGGGTTTAATAGGCAGGTGTAAACCCTTTGCTTACCTCGAGGCGCGAGTTTGCCTCCCCTACCAAGGATTTTGTCTTCGTGGTGTCAAGTTTGAGGATTTTTCCTCCCGGCTTGAGGTTGCACTTCTTGAGATCGATGTAGAAATAGCCGTAATTTGTTACGATGTCGAAGCCATAGGTGCGGTCGCGCAGATTGGAATAGCTTCTCCACTGGGTTGAAGACACGTTGGGCTCGCCGTCGCCAAGCTGGTAAGTGTAAGGCACGCAGGAGTTTATCAGCACGCTGCGGCAGATCGATGTGCCGAGGTCAGCGTCAGGAGTGGCGTCAACGTGATGGGCGAAGAAATTGGCGCGCACGCAGCGGTCGGGAGAGGCCACGGTGCCGGGGAGCATGTTGGTGCCACCCACGCGGTTCCAGTAGTCAACGATGGCGGTCATTGCCGGCCAGTTGGGGTCGTTGGTCATGGCGAGATAGTCGCCCATCTCGTAGATGTTGATGTTGCCGTGGTCAAATTCGAAGATCACGCTGTGGCCGCTCGCATCGGTCACGCCCCAGTGAAGGGCTGATACAGTGCCTTCGTCGAAGGTGGCGCCGCTGAGCGAGAAATCGTGGGCCTTGAGCACTTCAACCACTTCGTCGGTGGTGGCGTTCATATCGAGAAGCCAGCCTACAAACATCGCGAGCGACATGGGCGGACGAGTGGCGGTCTCGGCGTTGTCGTAGACGGTCCCCTTGCAGAAAAGACCGTTGACACAGAGGCCTTTCTCGTTCATACCTTCAGTGATGCCGCTGTCGTAGCTCACGGCATAGACCGCTCCGTATTTCGATTTCCATTTTACAGCGCCTTCCTTGTCGCTCCCCACTTTCTCTATTCCGGCGGGATAGACGTAGATGTTGGTGGGGATAGGTGTGCGCCAGTCGAGGCAACGGCCTATCACATAAAGAGAATCGGAGCCTACGTAGCATACTCTCGAGCAGGCTTCGGCGCTCTGCGGAAGCACGGCGGCAGCCGCAGTTAGCATCAATGCTGACAGAATGAATTTTTTCATATAACGGGGGTTTTTAGTTGTTACAGGGATGTAAATTGGGTTTCAGTAATGAGTTTCCTTTATAACAAGCATATCGGCGCGACGGTTCATGTCGCACCTTCAAATTCCCTCCGCTTCACCGATTTTTTGGACCGGTGAATGCAAGATTACTTGAAATTTTGCAAAAATGGGATTGAGGGTCTCAATCTTAGGCCGCAGGTTCCACTACCCTCTGCTTCCTGCTGCCGAATGTATACATAATTGAGAATGTGGCCGATATCGGCGAGCTGCCGCCATATCCGGGGATGAACCAGGGTGTGGACTGGCTTGAGTCTGGGATATGGATCTTGAAGCGGTAGCGGATTGACCATCCCATCGAAAGGTTGCGCCAGATCTTCACCTTAACCATTGCCAAAGCTTCTCCGAACCAGGCATTTACGCTCTGATTAGTGATATTGAATTCTTGAGTCTGGTCCCAATAGGGCGAAGAGACTGTGGCACCGGTGATCTCGTAAAACGGATGCGCCCAGCCGAACCGCAGCCCGATACCGGCCTTGTAGTCGGGGGTGCCTTTGTAGAGGAAATTGTAATCGCAGCCTACCTTGATATAGGGCGAAGGTTTTGTGTGGTATCTCAGCGTGGAGCCGTCTTCCTTCATATTGGAGTAGCCGAGGCCGGCTTCAACTGTAGGGAAAACCCAGTTGTAGATGGAAACGGCCACATTGGCGTCGTAGCTGGCATAGGATTGGCCGGCGATCTGCATTATGCCGTCGAAGAAGTTGACGCCCACCGTAACGCCGTTGAAGCGGTGCCAGGGAGAGGCGGCCGAGGTCTTTTTCACGGTGTCGGTCTCGGTGAGGAAATAGACGGGTTCCTCGAGCTTGTTGCCGTGGCGGTCATAGTAATGCAGACGCGGCTGCTCGGGCTTTTTGGTGTCCACGTCGACGGGCGTAATCTCCTGAGCCGCAGCCGAAGATGCAGCCAGGCAGAAAAGCAACGCGAGTGCCCCTTTATATATGGCCCGAACTTTAATCATACGTTATGGCGCTCTTGAAATAGACCTTGATATTGGCCGCATTTTCGTTGGTGATCACGGGGTCGCAGCTCACGGAATCGATGAGCAACGAAGAGTGGACCACCTCCTTGATCTCGTAAAAATACATCGCGCCGCACCCCGGGCTTACAAACCATTCCTTCGGAGTGTACCGGAAAGTGATGGTGTCGGATGGCACTTCGATTTCATAACCGTCTTCGATGGCGTCGGATACGAGCCCTTCGTAGGCGAAGACGTAGCTTGTGGAATTCTCCCAGATTCGGAAAGGGAGATAAGCTTCGGAGAGAGTCTGCGTGGTGTAGAGTATGCTGTCGTTAGGCGCACCCAACCCGTAGATTTCCAGGCCGTTGAGAGTGACGGCCATCCCGGTGCTCGACGAGTAGAATTGCGCCAGCGGAAGGGCGCTGTGGTTGTCGAGGCACTCGTTGCCCGAGCACGCGCTCAGCAGAGTGGCAGCGACAGCCGCCATCCCCAGCATCCGTTTCCTTACAATTCCTTTCATCTCTACTTTCCGTTTACCTGAAAATTCCAATTATGTGGTCCTTCATCAGCAGGCCTCCGTGTCTTCCCGGGCGTCGCTCCACTCTTCTGATATTGCATAATTATTACGCTCGGTGGAGTTGCGTGTTATCAGCTCTCCGATAAACCCTGTGAGGAAAAACTGCAGACCCATCACCATAGCCGCCAGCGAGAGGTAGAAGTAGACGGAATTGGTGACGTAGAAGGTGTAATAATACGAGCAGGCGCTGATTATCTTGAGGATGAGCACCGTGAGCACGGCCAGGAACCCGATGACGAACATTACGGAGCCGAGCAACCCGAAGATATGCATCGGCTTGAGTCCGAACTTGCTCTGAAACCAGAGCGTTCCGAGGTCGAGATACCCGTTGACGAAGCGGTCGAGACCGAATTTGGTCACCCCGTAACGCCGGGCCTGGTGCTTCACCTCCTTCTCCCCTATCTTGGTGAAGCCTGCGTTTTTGGCAAGGTACGGGATGTAGCGGTGCATGTCGCCATACACCTCGATGTTTTTCACCACTTCCTTGCGGTAAGCCTTGAGTCCGCAATTGAAGTCGTGAAGGTTGCGGATGCCGCTCACCCTGCGGGCCGTGGCGTTGAAAAGCTTGGTGGGGAGGGTCTTCGACAGCGGGTCGTATCTTTTCTTCTTCCAGCCGGACACCAGGTCGTAGCCATCATCTTTTATCATGGCGTAGAGGGCCGGAATCTCGTCGGGGGAATCCTGCAGGTCGGCATCCATGGTGATCACCACATCGCCCTGGGCGCGGCGGAAGCCCTCGTTCAGAGCCGGCGACTTGCCGTAATTTCGCGCAAACGACACGAGCCTTACGCGGGGGTCGCCCTTCCCGAAGTTCTTGACAACGCGGTCGCTCCCGTCGGTGGAGCCGTCGTTGACGAATATCACTTCGTAAGAGAACCCGTTGGCCGCCATCACACGCTTGATCCAGGCATAGAGCTCGGGGAGCGATTCGGCTTCGTTGAAGAATGGTACTACTACTGAAATGTCCATTGATTCTGAGGGTGTTAAGGAGATGCCGACAGGCTAAAATTCCATATCCGCTTTCTTGAAGAGCTCGCGGTCGTCGGCAATGGTGTTCGACACTGTGGTGAGCATGTCGCCCATCAGCACGCCGTTGACGCCGCCTGTCATCATTCTCAACATCGATTCCTGCGAGAGGCGCATCCTGCCGCCGGCAAAGCGTATCGACACTTTCGGGAGCACAAATCGGAACACTGCCGCAGTGCGGATTATATCTTCTTCGCTGATGAGCGGAGTGTTTTCCAGAGGAGTGCCCGGAATGGGGTCAAGGATATTGATGGGCACGGAGTCCACTCCCAGCTCGGCAAGCTCGAAGGCGAAATCTATACGTTGCTCCATATCCTCACCCATTCCGATGATGCCGCCGGAGCATACGTCCATCCCCAGCTCACGGGCCGCCTTGATGGTCTTGATCTTATCGTCGGGAGTGTGGGTGGTGCAGAGCGTGGGGAAGTATCCGCGCGAGGTCTCCATATTGCAGTGATAGCGTTTCACGCCTGCGTCGCGAAGCCTCTGGAGTTGCTCCTTGGAAAGCAGACCCATCGAGGCGCAGAGATAGAGGTCGGTCTCGCTGCCGAGTTTCTCATATATCTCGCAATACTTGTCGAGATCTTTGTCACTCACAGTGCGTCCGGAGGTAACCAGGGAGAAACGCCTGATTCCTTCGCGCTCGTTGTGTCGTGCGGCCTTCATCACCTCCTCGTCGTCGAGGAAGCGGTAGGAGGCGCACCCCGTCTTGTGGCGCGATGCCTGCGCGCACCATTTGCAGTCTTCGCCGCAATCGCCGCTGCGAGCGTTGACGATGGAGCAAGAGTCTACCACGCGTCCTTGGAAACGGCGACTGATCTCGTCTGCGGCATCGCAGAGCGCGTCGATATCGGCAAATGTTGCCAGTTCGGAAGCTTCGCCTCGCGTGACGCTCCCTCCGTTGAGAATTCTCTCTTTGATTTCGTTGAGCTTCTCTTTTGTCATATTTTATGTAAGTTTTCTATAGACCTCACCTATCCATAAAACGAGTGAAGTGGTGCATATTATTATAACCCAGTCGATAAACTTCAATGGCACTACGTTGAAGAAGTTGCCGCCGAGGCTTACGATCAGAATCTGGCCGCCGAAGATCAGCGCCGCTATGAGCAGGAACCCGCGGCAATTTCGGAAGCAGAGGGCCGACCTTCCGCTTGAGAAGGCCTTGGCATTGAACATATTCCAGAACTGCAGGAATACGAATATGGTGAAGAACAGGGAGAGTTCGTAAGGGGTGAGTGCGGCTGCCTCGGGGCCAACCACGCCGGTGGTGACTCGGGAGAATAGGCCGAGGTCGGCAAAGTCGGCCATACAGGTGATGTCGGCGTTGTTGAAGATATACAGCAGCCCGAGCAGCAGCATGAAGAAGATGCCGCCCGTGGTGATGATGGCGCCGCGCATCGGCCTGTTGATTATGAAGTCTTCGCGTTTGCGCGGAGCGTCGAGCATCACCCTCTCTTCGGGAGGGAGCGTTGCCATCGCCACGGCGGCGAACGTGTCCATGATAAGGTTCACCCAGAGCATCTGAGTAACGGTCAGGGGCGATTCGGTGTCCATGAAAGCGCCGAAGAGCACAATCAGGCAGGCCGCCACATTCACCGTCATCTGGAAGAGCACGAAGCGGCCGATGTTCTTGTAAAGCGAGCGGCCCCACATAACGGCTCTCCCTATCGATGAGAAGGAGTTGTCTACGATTGTGATGTCGGAGGCTTCTTTCGCCACGGAAGTGCCGTCGCCCATCGAGAGCCCCACATGGGCCGACTTGAGCGCCGGAGCGTCGTTGGTGCCGTCGCCGGTAACGGCCACCACCTCGTTGCGCTGCTGAAGGGCCTCGACAAGGCGCTTTTTGTCGAGCGGACGCGCTCTGGCTATGATTTTGAGATCTTCCACCCTCTCGAGCAGCTCTTCGTCGTCAAGCTGCTCGAATTCGGTGCCGGTGATGATGTTCTTCTCGCCGTCTTCCTCGTCGTTCCAAAGGCCGATCTGACGCCCTATCTCCTTGGCGGTGCCCGTGGTGTCGCCGGTTACTATCTTCACCTTCACGCCGGCGTTTATCACCTCTCTTACGGCATCGGGCACATCGCCGCGCACGGGGTCGGAAATAGCCACTATGCCGATGAATTTCAACCCTTTGGCCACCAGCTTTCCGTCGGCAAATGTCTCGTCGCCGTCCTTGAGTATCTGGTAGGCAAACCCGAGGGTGCGCATGGCCTGATTCTGATACTGAAGAAGCTTCGCGTCGATCTCTTCTTTGGTCACTCCTTCGGTGTCGCTGCAGAGGGAGAATATCACCTCGGGAGCTCCCTTGGCGTAGAGTATCTTCTGCCCGTCGCTCTCCACAACCGTGGCCATATATTTCCTTTCGGTGGTAAACGGCAGCTCGTCAACCACTTTCACTGCATTGCGGAGGGTCACATAATCCTCGCCCATGCTCCTCATCCAGAGCAGCAACGCCCCTTCGGTGGGATTCCCGAGCACGGAAATCTCATCGTCGCGGCCCACTTCGAGCTGCGCCGTAGAGTTGACCGCCATACCTTGATATATATACCGGCTGTCGGCCTCGGGGATAAAGAATGCGGATTCGTAGACTCTCATCCGGTTTTCGGTGAGCGTGCCGGTCTTGTCGGTGCAGATAACGGTGGTGGCGCCCATTGTCTCGCAGGCGTGGAGCTTGCGCACCAGATTGTTTGACTTCAGCATCCGCCTCATAGAGTAGGCCAGCGACAGGGTCACGGCCATCGGCAATCCCTCCGGCACGGCCACAACGATCAGCGTCACGGCCACCATTATGGTTTCCAGCAGGTAGGCAATGAAGTTTATCCACACGAAACCCTCCGAGGAGAAATAGATGATGATGCGGCCCACGATTATAAGAACCGCTATGATGTATGCGGCCTTCGAGATCAGTCCTCCGAGGCGCTCAAGCTGCTCGTTGAGAGGCGTCTTGACGGAGTTGTCGATCTGCGCAGCCTCAAACACCTTGCCGTTTTCAGTGGCATCACCCACGGCCAGCACGCGCATCACGCCGTGCCCTTCCATCACCTTCGTGCCACGCATCACGTGGTTTGACGGGAAGGTGTCTTCGGGGTTGAAATGCTCCGGATCCGTGGTCTTCGCCGCTATCGGCTCGCCCGTGAGCGTGGACTCGTCTACACTCATGTGTACGGCTTCGAGCAGCTCGCCGTCGGCCGGCACCTCCTCGCCGGTGTTGAGAATCACGATATCGCCCACCACCACGTCCTTGCGGGGAATCTGGGATACCCCGTCGTCGCGGATTACGGTGACCGGCTCCTCGTCGTTCACCTTGTTGAGCAGATCGAATTCCCGGTCGGCCTTCGTCTCGAAGATGAAAGCCAGCCCCGTGGCCAGAATTATAGCGATGAAAATCCCCAGCGGCTCAAAAAACACCTTGAACTGGTGGATGAGACAATATTCGTATATGGAGATTCCAATCGAAAGAACGCCCGCTATAAGGAGAATGATGATGAGAGGCTCCTTGAACTTGGCGAGAAACTTCTTCCAGAGAGGATCCTTGTGAGGCGGAGTGAGCACGTTGACGCCGTGGATCTTGCGGCTGTCTTCCACTTGACGCTGCGTCAGGCCGTGATATTTCTGATGTTGGCTCATTATTTATATATGTATGGCGGCTGCACGGTCATTGATTCGACATTGAATCTTCGTCGGCAGCTTCGGATTCATCTTTATTATGTTCGGTAGACTTGTGAGTGAGATAGAGCGCTCCGGCTATCAGCAGGATGCCGATGGAGAGATACAGAAGCGTGATCGGCTCCCACATATCCTTCGTGAGCTCGAGGGTATGCTTGAAAAACGATACTATCAGCACCATCAGGATCACCTTGCCGAGCGACGACTTGAGGTCGTCGACGCTCGAGATTCTCAGCCAGCTCGGACGCGTGTCGTTTTCACGCTCCACGGGGTCAATCTTGGTGATGAACAGCTCATACACCCCCACTGCGAATATCACCAGCACCAGCGCAAACAGGAAAATGTCGACCGAAGACACCAGCTCCTCGAACATCTTCTCGTAATCGTTTCCCACCTCGTTGCGGCTGAGCTGAATGATGAAGTTGCGGATACTTTCAAACACCACCATACCTCCCCTCAGGAACAGCGCTATGGCCGATACCAGCGACCCGATAACGGCGAAAATCGAGAGATAACGCGCGCTGTAAAGAATATTCTCGAAAATGCGCGACTGCCGGCTCTTCTGCGCCAATATCTTGGGGAAGTTGATCGACTTCTTGCGGAGATTCTCCACCAGTGCCCTGTCGTAGGCGTCATAAGATCCCTCATATTGTATGCGGGCTCTGAGCCAACGCGCCTCCTCGGGGTCGATGCGACCCGGAGAAGACTCATCCTCAAGCAGATACTTCGAGATGGTGTTGATAAAAAGCTTCTTGAAAGAGGCAGGCGCCTTGTTCTTGGCCACATGCTCCTTGATCTCGAAGAGCAAGTTGCCCTTGGCCATGTTCATGCGAGAGTCGGCGGCAAGAAGCGTCTGCAGCTGCACCACCTGCTCCTCCGTGATATGCCCCTCCTTAATTATAATGTCTTTGAATTCGTCAAGCTGGTTCATCTTATGCAAGATTTACGCCATCAAAAAAAGATGGATGAAAAATCAATGCAAAATTAAGAAAAATTTGTGTAATACGGAGAAAAATATTAATTTTGTGCGATTATTCCGAAAAGGCTCGGTAAAGAGTTGCGCCGTAAATGCGTAACCGCCTGACGGACAAACTAAAAACTGCAACAAAACAAATGTACGCAATTGTAGAAATCAAAGGACAGCAGTTTAAGGTAGAAGCAGGAAGATACCTTTATGTCCACCATCTCGGCCAAGATGTAAAAGAAGGCGACGAAGTGACATTCGACAAAGTATTGCTCGTTGACGCCGACGGCGCAGTGACCGTAGGAGTTCCCACCGTTGAAGGTGCGAAAGTGAACGGCAAAGTGCTCGAACCGCTCGTAAAAGGAGACAAAGTGATCGTCTTTAAGAAGAAACGCCGCAAAGGCTATCGCCGCAAAAACGGCCACAGACAGCAGTTCTCCAAAGTGTTAATCAACGAAATAGTAACCGCTTAAACCCGAGAGGAACCAAGATATGGCACATAAAAAAGGTGTCGGCAGTTCAAAGAACGGCCGCGAATCAGAAAGCAAACGACTTGGTGTGAAAATCTTCGGCGGCAGCAACTGCCGTGCCGGCAACATCCTGAAACGCCAACGTGGCACTCAGCACCACCCGGGTCTGAACGTAGGGATGGGTAAAGACCATACCCTCTTCGCCCTCATCGACGGTGTTGTGCTCTTCACCACAGGTAAGGAAGGACGCAAGTACATCAACGTTCAACCTCACCAGCCGGTAGAGAAATAAGCAGACCTCTATTTGTAGGGGCGCGGCAACGTCTTCGCCCCTGCAAAAAACGACACAAAAAAAAATTACAACACTTGCACGATTGAAAAAAAAGTTGTAATTTTGCACCGCAAAACCCGCTTCAGTAGCTCAGTTGGTTAGAGCACCTGACTGTTAATCAGGGGGTCGTTG